>JAYUKJ010001000.1:0-24512 GCA_043764555.1 Saprospiraceae bacterium | reverse complement strand
GCCGTTCGGTAATTTTCAAAATTGACATAACACACCTTATAGCCTTCCGCTCGCAAAGCTTCCGCAAGTAAGAGAAAATACGTACTTTTTCCCGTTTGGCGCGGCGCCCAGATGGTGAAATAACGGCTTGAATACACCATTTTTTTACCGCGTACTATCAATTCAAGGCGCGGCAATGTGTAATGTTGAGCGCGGATATTTGGACCAGAAGTGTTGAATTCACGCATATTTTACAGTATTTTTATGCAAAAGTAAACTTTTTTATGCAAATGACAAATCAAAATAGGACCCCTCAGTATTTTGCTTTTCAGTAGAAAAAAAAGCCGTTCTCGATGTCTCGGAACGGCTCTTTTTAGTATCACGGACTTCAGTCCATGACTATTTAAGCATTTACGGACTGAAGTCCGTGATACAAATCACAAATTATGAAAACGCTCTTTCCACGATGTCCGCTTGCTCCACATTGTGAATTTTCACGAAACCCGATGCGGGCGACGCGCTCATTTTCCGCGCAATCGGCTTCATGCCCAAGTCACCGTGGAACGTGGCAATGTAAGACCAAGCGCCCATATTGATAGACTCTTCTTGGACCCAAAGCGGCTTTGCATTCGGATATTTTGCCAAAACAGCTTGAATTTGCTTCTCTGGGAACGGGTACAATTGCTCAACGCGGACAATCGCCACGTCCGTAATTGCGGGTTCTGTTACGCCGTCTTTTTCACCGCCGCGTTGTTTTCCCAACAAGTCGAAATACACTTTTCCCGAACAAAAAAGCACTTTTCGCACCTTTTGAGCCGCTAATACTGAGGGGTCCTCGATGACCTCTTTGAAGCGTGTTCCAGTCGCGAAATCTTTAATGTCTGAAATGACTTCGGGGTGGCGCAACAATGATTTTGGCGACATAATGACCAATGGTTTGCGGAAATTGCGCACCAATTGACGTCGAATCAAGTGGAAATAATTCGCGGGTGTCGTGACGTTCGCAATCGTCATATTATTTTCCGCGCACAACTGCATGAAACGCTCCAAACGCGCCGACGAATGCTCCGGACCTTGCCCTTCGTAGCCGTGCGGCAAAAGCATCACGAGACCGTTTTGGCGTCCCCATTTTGTTTCGCCTGCGGCAATAAATTGGTCAATAATCGTTTGCGCGCCGTTGTTAAAATCGCCAAATTGCGCTTCCCAAATCACCAAATGTTCGGGCGAAGCCAAGCCGTAGCCGTATTCAAAACCGAGAACGGCGTATTCCGAAAGCAGCGAATTATAGACGTAAAAACGCCCTTGCGTGTCCGAAATCGTGTCAATTCGGTTGTATTCTTTGTTCGTTTCTGAATCAAAAAAGCAGACGTGGCGGTGGCTAAAAGTGCCGCGTTTGACGTCTTCACCGCTCAAACGGACGTTTCTGCCCTCCAAAAGCAATGAGCCGTAAGCCATCAATTCACCATAACCCCAATCAATTTTATTGTCGTTGAGGAGTTTTTCTTTTTGCGATAAATAACGCGTTACATCCTTCAAAGCCGTGAAACCCGTCGGAATTTTCATCAAATGCGCCGTAATTTGCGCAATTACTGAGGGGTCCACGCCCGTCTCGGGAGACGTTTCAAAAAGCGCGTCCGTGAGGTCGGCACCACGGGTCAACGTGCGCCATTGCTGCTCAGGTTCTTGACGTTTGTAAGGCAAGTGGTTTTGCTTGACTTCGGCCAACAAATCTTGCAACATTTTGTCGTATTGCTCAATCATTTGGTCGGCCATTGCCTTCGACACTTCGTTGCGTTCGGTCAACTGCTTGATGTATAAAGTGCGTGGATTTGGCTTGTTTTTAATCAATTTCCACAACAAAGGCTGCGTAAATTCGGGATTGTCGCTCTCATTGTGTCCCCAACGGCGGTAGCAAACCATGTCAATAAAGACATCCAAATTGAAGGCTTGACGGAAGGCAACCGCCAATTCGCAGACAAAAGCCACCGCTTCGGGGTCGTCACCGTTGACGTGAAAAGTCGGTGCTTGAACCGTTGCCGCAACGCTCGAACAATACGTTGACGTCCGCGCATCTTCAAAATCGGTCGTGAAACCAATTTGATTGTTAATGACAAAATGCACCGTTCCACCCGCGTGATAACCTTTCAAATTCGACATTTGAAGCGTCTCATACACGATGCCTTGACCTGCAACCGCCGCGTCGCCGTGAATCATAATCGGTAGGATTTTATCGTAATCCGATTTGTATAAAATATCCGCTTTTGCGCGTGCATAACCCACAACAAGCGGGTCAACTGCCTCCAAATGCGACGGATTTGGCAATAATTTCAAATAAACGGACTGTCCGCCGAGCGTTTTGACTTGCGAAGAATAGCCCAAATGATACTTCACATCACCGCTTCCGTAGCTCAAATCGGAGGTAACATCTTCGGCAAATTCGTTGAAAACGCTGTCGTATGTTTTGCCCAAAGTGTTCACCAAAACGTTCAAACGACCGCGATGTGCCATGCCAATGACGACTTCTTCAACGCCTTGCACGGCACCTTCGTTGATGATGGAATCAAGTCCCGAAATCGTGGATTCACCGCCTTCCAACGAAAAACGCTTCTTACCGATGAACTTTTTGCCCAAAAAATCTTCAAAACCAACCGCTTCGTTGAGTTTTTCGAGAATGCGGCGCTTTTTATTTTCCGTCAACGCGTACCCCTCAGTATGGACGTCGTTTTCGATGCGTTCGCGGAGCCAAAGGCGTTGTTCGTGGCGCTCGATGTGGCTGTATTCAAAACCAATATTTCCCGCGTAAATGCCTTCCAAACGGTCGATAATTTGCTTTAAAGTGGCATTTTTCAAGCCGAGTGTCTCGCCCGCAACGAAGGTTTTGGACAAATCTTCGTCCGTCAAACCGTATTCTTTTGGTGCCAAATGCGGCTGACGGTCGCGGCGTGGCTTCAACGGATTGGTGGTCGATAACAAATGGCCACGGTGGCGATAGCCGTCAATGAGCAACATAACCGCCATTTCTTTTTGTGGAATGACGCCCAAACCAGCGTTCGACGGCGCCGTTGCGTGTCCGTTTGTTGAACCATTTGCAACGCCTCCGACAACAGAAACGGCGTTGTCGGAGGCGTAGTCAAAGCCGTTGAAAAAGTAAGACCACGACGGGTCAATCGCGCTCGGGTCTTTGCGATAAGAGATGTACAGGTTTTCGATGTACTCTGGGTGTGCATTCGAGATAGACGAAAAATCAGCAGCCATGTGGTTTCAATTTTTTAATGTCAAAAAACAAGTTATTTCGTGGGCATTTAGGCGTGTTCCAAATCTAAAATTCCAAATTTCATTTTGTAACATCCTAACAATCAATATTTTACGTAATTTTTCTAATTTTTCCTAAATATACTGAGGGGTCCTAATTTCCCCCGTTTTTCATTGCGTATTTATTATTCCGCAAAAATAATCAAACACATATAGAAAGCTATATTAAAGGTAAAACTTTTCGTCGGCGGTGGTCAATTTTTAATTCTCAGTTTGGTTTGTATTAACGTTTTCAATAACTTAATGGTTAGATTTGCTCCATTTTGATGGACAAAGGACCCCTCAGTATAAAGCACTATTTTTAGGCATTTTGTCTAATAAACGCGTGAAATGTAGCCATATCCTTAGATTGAGCCGTCAATTTCAATCTTAATTTTTCTAACAAACCACGTTAATATACAATGTACAAACCCTTACTGCTCCTTTGCGGCTTATGTCTAAGCGCGACGCTGCTCACGGCACAAGGCACGCGCCTCTTGCGACAGCCCACAATCAGTTCTAAATACATCGTTTTCGTCTATGCCGACGACCTTTGGCGCGTGGACAGAGACGGCGGCGATGCCGAACGCCTCACAAGTCACGAAGGCACGGAGTCGTTTCCGCATTTTTCGCCCGATGGCTCAATGGTCGCTTTTTCGGCTCAATATGACGGCAATACCGACGTTTTTGTCGTCAATACTGAGGGGGGTGAGCCGCGCCGTTTGACCTATCATCCCGACGCGGAGGTCGTTCAAGGATGGACGCCCGATGGCAAACAAATCCTTTTTCGGTCGGGTCGGGCGGGTGCGCCGACGATGATTAACCACTTCTACACGATTGGTTTTGAAGGCGGCAACGAAACAAAATTGCCGATTCCGCAAGCCTCTTTTGGGGAAATATCGGAAGACGGAAACTTTGTGGCTTACACGCCGATAACGTCGTGGGACCCCGAATGGCGCAATTATCGCGGCGGTCAAGCCTTGCCGATTTGGATAATGAATTTGAAAGACAACAGCCTCGTTCAGACGCCACAAACCGACCGTGAGCGACATCTCGACCCCGTTTGGTACAAAGGCGACGTCTATTTTTTATCGGAAAGAGATTATGCCAACAACGTGTGGAAATTTAACCCGACGACCAAGGACCTCAAACAGATTTCCTTTCACAAAGACTTCGATTGCAAGAGTATTGACGCGTGCGCCGATAGAATTGTCTATGAACAAGCGGGGTTTCTGCACGTTTATGACCCCTCAGTAAACAAGGCTAAACAATTGATTGTCAACGTAAAAGGCGACTTCAATTGGGCGCGTCCGCGTTGGAAAGACGCACCCGCCACTGACTTGCTCAATGCGTCATTGTCGCCGACGGGTCAACGCGCTTTGTTTGAATATCGGGGCGATATTTTTACCGTTCCAAAGGAAAATGGCGATACCCGCAACCTCACAAACACGAGTGGCGCGGCAGACCGTTCGCCCGTGTGGTCGCCCGATGGCAAAAAGATTGCGTGGTTTTCCGACTCAAGCGGCGAATATCAATTGATGATTGGTGACCAATTGGGGATGGAAAAACCGTGCGCAATTTCCTTCGCCAAACCTCGGTTTTATTACAAACCCGTTTGGTCGGCCGATGGCAAATTTATCTCGTTTAGCGATACGGATTACACAATTTGGGTCGTGGATGTGGCCGCAGGCACAACCAAAAAAGTGGACGCCGACCTCATGGCGCACCCAAATCGGACGATGAATCCCGCTTTTTCGACCGATAGCAAGTGGATTGCCTACGTAAAACTCTTGGACAACCAATTCAAAGCCGTTTTTCTCTACAATATTGCGACCGAACAAAAAACGCAAATCACCGACGGATTAGCCGACGCAATCGACCCCGTTTGGGACGCCTCGGGCAAGTATTTGTACTTCTTGGCAAGCACCGATTACGGCGTTTCGGCCCCGTGGCTTGACATGAGTTCCTACGATTTGCAAGTGACACGCGGTTTGTACCTCGTTGTGTTGAGCAAAAAAGACCCGTCGCCTTTGTTGCCAAAAAGCGACGAAGAAGACGGGAAAACGGATGATAAAGCCGACGATAAGAAAGGCGATAAAACCGATGATAAAAAAGGCGATAAAACCGACGATAAAAAAGGCGATAAAACCGACGATAAAAAAGGTGATAAAAAAGATGCTAAAACGGATGTCAAGGACATTATCAAAGACATCACGGTTGATTTAGACGGCATTCGTCAGCGCATCTTGTCGGTCAATATTCCGCTTCGCAACTATACGTCACTTATGGAGGCGCCCAAAGATTATGTGTTTTATACCGAAAACGTACCCAATCAACAAGGTTTAACTTTACACCGCTACAATTTTAAAGATAGAAAATCGGAAGTCTTTTTGACGCCGATTAATTACGCAACGGTGTCGCATGACCGCAAACAATTGCTCTACCAAAGCAAAGACACGTGGGGCATCGTCAAAACTGACGGACTCCCTAAAATTGGCGACGGCAAATTGACCCTCGACGTGAAAGCCCACATCGTGCCGCAAGAAGAATGGGCGCAAATCCTCAAAGAAGGGTGGCGATATATGCGCGATTATCTCTACGTGGACAACGTGCATGGTGCGCCGTGGCAACAAGTTTACGAATGGTACAGCCCGTGGGTCAAGGATTGTCGGCATCGGACGGACTTGAATTACATCGTCGATATTTTGAGCGGCGAGGTCGCAATTGGGCATTCTTACGTCAATGGCGGCGATTTTCCCGATGTCAAACGGATTCCCGTTGGCTTGCTTGGGGCGGATATTGCGGTTGAAAACGGCGGTTTTCGCATCAAAAAAATCTATTCGGGCGAAAGTTGGAATCCTGATTTGAAAGCCCCTTTGTCGGTCGTTGGCGTTGATGTGAAAGTCGGTGATTACATCGTGGCGGTTAACGGAAGACCCCTCAGTATCAGCGACAATTTTTACAGTTATTTTGAAAATAAAGCCGATAAACAAGTCAAATTGCTTGTAAACAGCGCGCCAAACGCCACAAATGCGCGTCTTGTTACGGTTGTGCCAATTGCCGATGAAGGCGGTTTACGTTCCCGCGATTGGGTGGAAGGCAACCGCCGAAAGGTGGATTCTCTGTCGAACGGACAGTTGGCTTACGTCTATATTCCGAACACGGGGCGCGGCGGTTACACGTATTTCAACCGTTATTATTTTTCTCAAATGGACAAAAAAGGGGCGGTCATTGACGAGCGCAACAACGGCGGCGGCTCGGCGGCGGATTACATCGTCGATGTCATGGCGCGTCAACTGAACGGCTATTTTAACAGCCGCAGCGAAAGCCGCAAACCGTTTACCGTTCCCGACGGCGGTATTTGGGGACCCAAAGTGATGATTATCAACGAGCGAGCGGGTTCGGGCGGCGATTTGATGCCGTATTTGTTCCGAAAAATGAAAGTTGGGCCACTCATCGGCACCCGCACGTGGGGCGGTTTGGTTGGCACTTGGGACACCCCGCCGTTTATTGACAAAGGCCGAATGGTCGCCCCGCGCGGTGGTTTCTACGATGTGGACGGCAAATGGGACATCGAAGGCGTCGGCATTTCGCCCGATATCGAGGTGATGCAAAACCCCGCCGATGTCTTGCGCGGCAAAGACCCGCAACTCGAACGCGCCGTGCAAGAGGCATTGAAATTGATGAAAACCCAAGGCATCACCTTGAAACCCGAGCCGCCTGCGCCGATTCGGTACAAACGCCCTTGATTTTTCACGGTTATTGAGGTATTGATTTACCTTAAATTTCAGGTTTGAAAATTCAAAAAACGCCGTTATCTGGTTTCAGATAATGGCGTTTTTTCATTGACATAAAAAAAGGACCCCTCAGTATAAGCACCGTTTTTTGCTCAATTTTGAGCAAAAAACGGCGTTTATACTGAGGGGTCCTTTTTTTTGAAATTATTCCATTGAAAAAGCATGGTTCAGACAAAAAGATATAAATTTGTAGCATTAAAACTCATTTTATAATAAAAATTTTAAAACCATACAAACTTTAAGTTTGTATTTTGTTTAAATTTTGAACAATATGTGTATTATTCATTAATTCAATATCAATATTTTCGTCTTTGCAGTATTTAAAAAGTAATCTTGCAGAAGTGAAAATAGAGTTCACTTTTTTATCAATTCGTTGTACTTTGATTTTCAATGGATTATCTTGATTATCAAACCCAAAATTTAGCATAATACAAAACGCCAAAGCGACAACTATCAGTAGGTTTGTGAGTGAAAATTCTTTATCTAATCTATTTTCATCAATAGCAAAACCTCTTGATTTCAAGTCTTTGAACATCGTTTCTATGCGGAATCGTATCGTATCGCATAGGCATATTGAATGTCTGGCGCATTGTCCAAAGAACTGACTAAGAATAATGGTTTTTCATAAATTTGATAGTCAAACCAGTATAAAAAATTGACTTTTTCCAATTTTTTGTTTGAAAATTCAACATTTGGAATAAAAAAGCTCGTAATTTCGCTGGATAATTCGACCATTTTTTGAATCTGTTTGGGGCTAATTTTGTCCCCTTCATCATATAATACGGCATCGCGTGACGTGCGAAAGACATAATCAATCTTAAGGGTGTCCCGACAAAGGGTTTGCAAATCAACGCTATCAAATTCGTCGTCACCTAATAAGCAAAAAGTCGCATCTATAGTGGCTTAAAAAAGCTTGAATCTCGGAAAAAAGTTTTTTTTCATACAGCGATGTCTATTTTTGAGTGTTGTGGTAAACCACAAAAGTACGGTATCGCTGACTTTTTCATAAACACAAAAAGTTTGTATGGTTTTAAAAATTATAAAAAAAACGTGAATAATACGCGCTAAATCCACGCAATCTGTGGATAAGTCTATTCAATTATAAAAATCAGTGAATCTGCGAATGAAATATTTTAAAATTTTATTGCTCGTCATCACCCCCTCAGTATATCTGTTGTTTTTTACGTCCTGCAGCACCGTTTTGATGAAAGCCGATACGCGCAACACGCCGACAAACTGCTTTGATATGTTGTGGAAAACGGTGGACAACAACTACGCTTTTTTCGATTACAAAAAAATTGATTGGCAAGCCGTTCGGTTGAAATACCGCCCACAAGTGACCGATTCGATGCGGCAAGATTCGTTGTTTCAGGTCCTCGCGTCGATGTTGAGCGAGTTGAAAGACGGACACGTCAACCTCTCGGGCAGTTCCGACCGCTCGCGGAATTGGTCGTGGAAAGACGATTTTACGGACAATTTTAACCCAAATTTCGTCTATCGCAGCTACATGAAACGCGATTTCAAAATAACTGGTTCTTTGAATAATCAAATGCTCGACGACTCAATCGGCTACATCCGCTACGGCTCGTTCAGCGCCCCGATTGCTGAAAGTGACTTGGATTTTGTTCTGAAACGCTTTGAAAATGCTAAGGGCATTGTCATTGACGTCCGCGACAACGGCGGTGGTTCGATGTCCAATATTTTTAAAATCATGAGCCGTTTTGTTGAATCGAAAACGCTTGTCGGCTACGTTCAATTCAAAAAAGGCGACGCGCATGATGATTTTACGGCAAAGCAAGCGCTCTACGCCGAGCCGAAAAAAGGTAAAAAGGCCTTCACAAAACCCATTGTTGTGCTGATAAATCGCGGTTGCTACTCCGCAACCACGCATTTTGCGGCGTATATGTCTTTGTTACCGAATGTCACTTTGGTCGGCGACCGAGCGGGCGGCGGCGGCGGAATTCCGATTTCACGCGACCTGCCAAACGGTTGGCAATACCGTTTTTCGGCAACGATGCAGACTTTGCCCGATGGTACGCAAATTGAACATGGTGTGGCGCCAAAAATCGACGCAACGACGGGTCCAAAAGATGAAATTGATGGTAAAGACGCGCTGATTGAGAAAGGCATGGAGGTCATTCGTTTGGAAAATGACAAGCGAAAAAAAGTATAAATGTTGATTTTATATACGTTTAGGAAATTTTTAAAATTTCCTAAACGTATTACGTAATTACCTTGTCTATTTTTTCAAAATCCGACACTCCACACGGCGGTTCAATTGTCGCCCTTCCTCCGTTTCATTTGTACCAATCGGCTGCGTTTGACCGAAGCCATTTGTTATCATTCTGAGCGGCGCAACGCCGTTTTCTATCAAAAATTCACGGACTTGCGCGGCGCGGCGGCGGCTAAGGGTGATGTTGTAATCTGCCGAACCGATGTTGTCGGTGTGTCCAATAATTTCAATTTCAAGCGTCGGATTTTCAAGCATAATGCTCGATAATTTGTTCAATTCCACGTTGGAACGGGGCAATAAATCGGCTTTGTCGGTGTCGAAATAAATGTTTTTTAAGCGAATCACCTTACCCACTTCGAGTTTCAAAAGCGTCAAATCATCCTCTTTTATCGGCACGCGTTTTATTGGTTCCAATTTTTTAAGCACCACATCGTCGAGGTAATAATAAGCGAAATTGAGTCCGTTTACTCCGGGAGATGCCATGATACTCGTCGTTTCGTCGTCATCAAAATTGCCGATAATGAGCCAATCCGCTTCATTGGTAGCCGTGAATTTCATCGAAAAATGCGCCCAATTGCCGTTTTTAGCTTCTAAAATTTTCAGCGCTTTTACTTGTGGTTTGAGCGTATTTAAGCAAGGCTCGCCAACAATGTTTACTTTTTTTTCTGAAAAATAAGCACCTAAATTGTTGATTCTCAAAGATTTAGGCAATTGCGAATACCAAAAATCAAAATTATAGCTTTGCCCAACCACGAGCGACTCGGTCAATTGAATCTGAACGTATTCACGGCAATGCGGCTTGCCATTCACGCAACCATAAACGGTGATGCCCGCGAAGTTTGTCCCGCTGTGCGCCGTTTGTTTGCCAAACCCTTTTTCTGCCCAACTTCCAGGCACGCGTACCTTCGTCCCGTAGGCGTCGGGTGAGGCCGTGGTTGGCGACAGCCAATATTTGACAACATTGTCGAAATCGGCGCCTTTGTAGTACCAGCCAATCGGGAAGCCGTCGAATTCTTCAAAACCGCCATTCGGAATGAGGTTTTGTTGCGGCATTTCGGCATTTTGAGCGTCCGTTTTTAGGCAATAAAAAAAGAAAAAGACGTAGTATAAATATTTCATTGGATGTTTTTTTGATAGCTTGATGATGGGTGCAATAACGCAGCAAAATAACGTAAAAGTGGTAAAAATCTTATGCACAGAGGTAGAAATTTATTGTAATGTTGATGCTTTGCAAGGCTTCCGACGGTGTGTTTTAGGCAAAAAAGGCGTTTGTACTGAGGGGTCCCCTTTTGTCGATTTTTTTGTCAAATTTAGCGTTCTGAAATAAATTTTAAAACATCTCCGTTGAAGTCCCGTTTGAGAACTATTATTTCAACTAAAAAAATGAGAAAGATGAAATCGACTCTAATCTTATTGCTTTCCCTAACAAATATCACATTCACGCTTCTTTCCGCGCAAGGCATTGGTTTTCAAAGCAATACGTTGCGTTTTCAAGCCGTTTTGGACAAAGCCAAAGCCGAAAATAAGCTCGTTTTCATCGATGCTTACACGTCGTGGTGCGGACCTTGCAAGCGGATGGCAAAGGACATTTTTCCACAAAAAGCGGTCGGTGATGTTTACAATACGGCGTTTGTTAACGTCAAAATGGACATGGAAAACGGTGAAGGTCCGGCGCTCGGAATGCGTTACGGCGTCAAGGCGTACCCGACTTATTTGTTCATCAATGCGGCGGGCGAACTTGTGCATCGCGGTCTTGGGTCAATGCCTTTGGAGAAATTTATTGCCGTTGGCAAAGCGGCGGCGAATCCCGAAACGCAGTTTTTTGCTTTGAAAAAGAAGTACGACGGCGGTGAAAAATCGGCTGAATTTCTCAAAAATTTCACGTTTGCGTGCAGCGATGCACAGGAAGACGCCTTGGCTGATGAGGTCGCTAACGTGTATTTGAAATCGCAAAAAGACTTGTCAACCGATGATAACGTGGCGTTTATTTTTCGATTTGCCAAAAAAATTGAGAGTGATGCTTTTCAATATTGGTTGAACAATCGCCCCGTTTTTGAGCAGAAATTCGGCGTCTTGCAAGCACAATCCGACCTTGACGACCGCCTAATTACGGCAGTCGGTAAACCGTTTTTCAGAGGTCCACAAAAGGGCGTTGATATGGAAAAAGCGCGTGAGTTTGCACTTAAAAATGTGCCGAATGACGCGGAACGAATTTTAAGCCTTTTAGCGCTTCAAAACTGCGAAATGAAGGGCGATATTGCGGGTATTTTGACGCAAGCCAGTAAGCATTTGGACGCGTTTCCAACCGTAAATCCGAATCAATTGAACGATTATGCTTGGTTTTTCTACGAAAATACGACGAGTAAAGAATCGCTCGAAAAGGCATTAAATTGGTCGTTGAAAGCGGTTGAATTGAGCGAAAAATCTTATCCATTCCACGACACGGCGGCGGCAATTTATTTCAAATTAGGCAATAAAATTAAAGCCAAAGAATTCGTTGAAAAAGCCTTGAAATTGGGTAAAGAAAGAAATGAAGACACGGCTGAAACGGAGAAATTGTTAACGAAAATTGAGGCAATGTGAACAGGATTTAATAATTTTAAGCTATGTGATAAAATTTAGTTGTCCCAAATTTTCCGAGAAAGAAAATTTGGGATTTTTTTTCAAAAAAGAGGACCCCTCAGTATTTTGACGCTAAAAAATAAAAACGGTCGATTTTCGTCTAAAATAAAAGGTGAAAGAGTTGTACTTTCGCCCGCTTTTTAAAAATAAGACATTAATGAATAGAAGAAATCAAGGATTCCACTGCTCGTTTTGTGGGCGCTCAAAAGACGATGTCGGGATGCTGATTGCGGGTGCCGAAGCGCACATTTGCGACAGCTGCGTTGACCAAGCCTTTGACATCGTTGACGCTGAACTCGGCGAGCGCGAACATACGAAAGGTAAGAAAAAGAAGGAAAAAGAGAAGAAACCGTCCCCTGAATGGAAGCCGATTTCGACCACACCGCTTGAGATGAAAAACCATCTCGACAAATACGTTATCGGTCAAGAGAACGCCAAAAAAGTGTTGTCTGTTGCCGTGTATAACCACTACAAACGCTTGTCGCACCGACATTCGGCAGAAGATGTTGAGCTTGAAAAGTCAAACATTTTGTTTGTTGGACGCACTGGAACGGGCAAAACGTTGATGGCAAAAACGATTGCCAAAATGCTCAACGTACCGTTTTCAATCGTCGATGCGACCGTTTTTACGGAAGCGGGTTACGTGGGTGAAGACGTTGAAAGTATGTTGTCGCGTTTGCTTCAAGTTTGTGATTACGACGTAAAATCTGCCGAGCGTGGCATCGTTTACGTGGATGAAATCGATAAAATTGCGCGAAAAGGCGACAATGCGAGCATTACCCGCGATGTTTCGGGCGAAGGCGTTCAGCAAGGTTTGTTGAAAATGTTGGAAGGTGCGGACGTTCAAGTGCCGCCGCAAGGTGGTCGTAAACATCCTGAACAGAAACTCGTCAATGTCAATACGGATAACATTTTATTTATCTGTGGTGGCGCGTTTGATGGCATCGAAAAGCTCATTGCACGGCGCTTAAATACGCAAGTGATTGGTTTCAACGCCGACGAAAAAGGCGCAATTGACCGCGATAATATGTTGCAATATTTGACGCCGCAAGATGTCAAAGCCTTCGGTTTGATTCCCGAATTAGTCGGTCGTTTGCCCGTTGTCGCGCATTTGGAGCCATTGGATTTGGAAGCGATGAAACGGATTATGGTCGAGCCTAAAAATTCGTTGGTCCGTCAATACAAGCGGATGTTTGAATTGGAAGGCGTGGCCTTGACTTTTTCTGACAATGCTTTGAATTATATCGCTCAAACGGCACTCGATTACAACCTCGGTGCGCGTGGTTTGCGCTCGATTTGCGAAGCGATTATGAACGATTTGATGTTTGAAGTCCCATCGTCAAAAGGAGAAATCAGAGAATTTGAAATTTCACGCACGTATGCACGTGAAAAATTGTCTAAATCGAAATTGATTCGTTTGAAAGCGGCTTAAATTGAAATATTGGATTATTAAATAATATTGGGATATTGTTAAGTACGACAATATCCCATTTTTTTTGTGATGAATGGAAGAAATACATAAACCATAAATCATTCGGTGGAGTAGCTGGGTAAAATAGACAACGCCATTACCCAGATTGGGCGCACAATACTGAGGGGTCCTTTTCGTTGAAAAGGGACGCCTCAGTATTTTAACATTTCTTTCATACTTGCAGGCGCAATAATTACCCCGACTTTGCTGTTTTTACAGTCTATTAACAAAAGCATAGCGATACAGTCATTTTTAAGATTCATTTTTCAAACAAAACAAGGGTACCATTTGACTAAAATCTACACTAAATTTGGGTGAACAGTGCCAGTAAACTTTTCACTATTTTTAAAAAGGGAACTTCAATTTTCTAAAATCTTTAAACCGAAATAAAAATGACGAAGACACTTTTAAGTGCAGCTTTTGGCTTAGTCCTCCACCTATCAGCCGCCGCGCAATGTCTCGAAGGCGATTGCCAAAACGGACGCGGTACCTACCAATTTGAAAATGGCAACAAATATTTGGGCGACTTTAAACGCGGTGTTATGAGCGGAAAAGGCGCCGTTGTTTTTGCTAACGGCAACAAATACAATGGCGATTGGCGCGACGGCGAGCGTGATGGCGTTGGTGTCTATTATTTTTTGACGGGCAATGTTTACACGGGCAGTTTCAAAAAAAATAAGTTCAACGGTCGAGGGACAATGACCTTTGCGAGCGGCAATAAATACGTTGGCAAGTGGGAAAATGACCAACCGCACGGCGAAGGTGTTTACACATTTGCTTCGAATGACCGCTACGAAGGCACGTTTGAAAACGGAAAATTCAGCGGTTTTGGCAGAATGTTCTACAAAAATGGCGAAAAATACGTCGGTGATTGGCGCGGCAATTTGCGGCATGGCGCGGGTAAAATCGTTCGCAGCGATGGCGCAACAACCGAAGGTGTTTGGGAAAATGGCAAATTAAAGACGCTCGTTGAGGATGAAATCGCTGATACGAAGCCGAATACTGAGGGGTCCTCTTCAAAGCCAAATATACCCCCAAACACAGGTTCAACGACAACCACGACCGTAAGCAACGAGTCAAGTCGTGATTGTAATTCGGCGTATTGCCGCGACGGCAAAGGCGCATTTAGCTACGGCGACGGCAGCCGTTGGGTCGGTGAATTCAAAGATGGCGTTCCCGAAGGACAAGGGACTTGCTACTATAAAAATGGCGATAAATTCGTTGGTCGCTTTGAAAAACACGCGCCGCAAGGCGAAGGCACGATGTTCCACGCAAACGGTCGGATTGTGTCGGCGATTTGGGAATATGGTCGCCCCGTTGGCGACATTCCGTCAAGCAGCAAGGTTCAAACGGCGGCAGTTGACGTTGAACAAGACCCTGAGGTGAAGATTTGGGCGGTTGTCGTGGGCGTTGGTCGGTACAGTTCGATGCCCGTTTTGAAATATTCAGACGATGATGCCTACCAATATTACGCGTTTTTGAAAAGTCCCGAAGGCGGTGCTTTGCCCGACAAACAAGTAAAAGTTTTGGTGGACGAAGACGCAACGCGCGCAAATATTCTCCAAACGTTGCGGCAGGTTTTGCTGAAAGCGGACGATAACGACGTGATTCTGTTCTATTTTTCGGGTCATGGCTTGGATGGCTCTTTTTTACCGCAAGACTATGATGGCATCAATAATCGACTTTTGCACTCAGAAGTGCGGCAAATTTTGGAACAAAGCCGCGCTAAACATAAAATTGTCGTTGCCGATGCGTGTTTCAGTGGTTCGATGTTGGCGATGAAACAACCGTTTGCGATGCAACAAATGAAGTCGTACTATCGAGCGTTTGAAGATACGAAAGGCGGAACCGCTTTGTTTATGTCGTCAAAAAGCCAAGAGTATTCGCTCGAAGACCAAGGTTTACGGTCGGGTATTTTCAGTCATTATTTGATTCGTGGTTTGAAAGGCGAAGCGGATGTGGACGGTAATAGAATCGTAACGATGCGTGAAATATTCGATTATGTCTATAAAAACGTGAGAACTTACACCTCAAACGCGCAAACACCAACGATTAGTGGACAATTTGATTGGCAAATGCCGACTTCGATGGTGAGAAATTAGAAAGCTACGGTTGGTTTGGAGTTGTAGAAATGAAGAAGCGAGATTGTCCTGTCGGAACAATCTCGCTTCTTCATTTTGTACTTCTAAGCGCGTGAACACATCTTAGTTAGCAACAACTTTTGGAAAGTTAAAAATTTTCCAAAAGTTATAACTGATTTAAAATGAGTGCGTTACGTAAAAAAATAGGACCCCTCAGTATTTCACCAATTTTTGAACTTCCACGTTGCCTTTTCCCGCTATTTTCAAAAAATAAACACCCGCGGGCAATTGTTCCGTTGTCCATTCGATGGCCGTTTGCGCGGTTTGACGCAAGACCGTTCTGCCTGAAACATCGGTTAAGGTCAAATCAAAGTTTTCCGAATTGCCTGAATCATTCAGCTGAATGTTCAATTTTTTACCAAAAGGATTGGGGAAAACGCGCGTTTTTTCGATGTATTCATCCGCCAACGCAATGACTTTGGAATACGTCATTTTGCCATCTAAATCGTTGGCTTTCAGGCGATAATAGACGTTTCCGTTCACTTTTTTATCGTCCAAAAACGTGTAATACTGAGGGGTCCCCGAATTACCCTTCGCTTTGACTTGTCCGATGCCTTTGAAGTTTAGACCGTCTTCGCTGCGTTCAACGTCAAAATTAGCCGTATTGATTTCCGTCGCCGTTTGCCATTTTAATTGCGATACGTGATTGCTTCTTTTCCCCGAAAAATCGGCTAATTCAATCGGCACAACAAAGGCGTTTGCCAAATAAATCGGCGCAGCCGTCAAGCTGATATTTGTTGGTGAAACGGTCGAACCTGAATTGTTTTGACTGTAAAACCACTCGCGTTTTTCTAAGCTCGACAAGTCAAAAGACGCTGGAAATGAATACGTTGCGAAAACATCTTCCGAATAATCGTTCTGCGTTTTCGCCCACAGCGTATAGACATAACGATTGGTGTTTGGAAATCTAAAAGCACCGCCACCAATGTTGTTTGGGAGGTTCATTGCGCGCGTTCGGGCAGTATCGAAAACAGAGCCAGCGAGGGCATCAGACACGGTTTTGTAGGCAACACCCATTGAGTTGACTTGCCCGCCAGTATTTCGGTTCGAGGCATCCAAGAATTTGTAGAAACCCATCAAATCAAACTCGTAATTAGCCAAACTCACGGGTTTATTGTCGCCTAAACTAAAAATGTGTAACTGCATCATATCAAGTTGATAACAGGTAATGGCCGCCTTTGTCACGCTATTTCGTTGAAGTTCTTCGCTGCCAATATAGTTGGAACTTGAAAAAACGCGACGTGGTAAGTTAAACTCCGTGATTGTCCAATTCTTCTTTGGATAGGTGACACCGTCGTAACCATATTTGTTCAAAACGCGTTGAAACCACACTTTTTTCTTAATCAGTCCACTGTCAATTGCGCCGTCGGAATGGCGATGAAAACCCGTAATTTGACCATTATCGGGGCGATATGTCCACAAACTACCGTCAATATGCGGATAAGTGTGATAGCCCATGAGGTCGAAATACGCACCGCCTTTTTCGGGATACTGAGGGGTCACTTGACCATTATTGGGGTTGTCGGTATTGCGCATAACGGCGTCTAAAAAATGCGGATAGCCCAATGCGCCGATTTCTACGTGTGCCGTTGGGTCAGCCGTTTTGATAACTTCCCAACTGATGCGCAACATTCTAACATATTCCGTAATCGGGGCGTGCAGCTGGTAATCACAAGGCGCCGGGTTTGATGTCCACCAGCCAAAGTTTGGCAAATAATCGCCTTGCCATTGCTGACCCGCAAAGTCAAAATCGGGTTCGTTGACAATTTCCCAAACACGGACGTATTTTTTATATTTATTCACGGCTTTCCATAAATAAAGCGCGTAATAATTGTTCTCATTGACGGGCGTACCGTTTAAACCACCGTCCCAAATCGGTTCATACATATTTCTAAACATGATACTTTGTTTGTTTGGGCAGTGGAACGCATAGTCGCGGTGTGCATCCGATGGTTCGCCAACAATGGCATTCATATCGCGCATTCCACGCTGATATAAAGTTTCATAAGTGGGAATAAGGGCATCGTATCCGTATGTTTCCAAAAGAGACTCTGCAATACCTGGACGGGCAGTAGTTGCGCCAATGCCTTTGATGCCCAATGCAGGATTGCCGCCCGCAAGGTTGGCTAATTCTTCGGTCGTCCACGGTGGATAATAGCCTAAATTGACGCCGAAGCGGAAAATTTTGTTGTAAGCAAGTACCGAATCTTTAGCAGTGAAAGTGATTTGGGCTTGTGTAGTCGGGTTGAAAATCTGCAAGAAGATGAGCGATAAAAAAAAGCCGAATTGTGTCGGTCTCAAGTAAAAGTTTTTCATAAAGTGTTGTTTTTAAAGCGTTTGTAATATGCAAAATGAGTTACAAAGTTAGTCGGTTTGTTTGTTTTTGCAAATGTAAAAGTGTTTTTTTTGTTGGGTATTTTTTGATTAATGAAATATTTTAATGCTTAAAACAAGTAAAACTTTAACGCGCTGAACGGCTTCGTTAAAGTCTTATTTGTTTTAAATGAATTGCGTAATAACGCAGTTATTAAGATATTAACGTTTTTCGAGATAGTCCAGCCAATCTTTTTCTTCGTCCACATCCGTCAATTCGGGCAATAAAAATACCGTTTTTTTCTGTTCCAAAATTCGTTCTAAAGTTGTTGGCAAAACTGTTTCGGTACTCCAATCCATGTTTTTAAAAACAAAATCACTCCAATTATTTTGTCCAAAACCCAACAAATAATAGCCGCCGTCGGTCGAAGGACCAACCACAAAATCGTTTGTTTCCAATTTTTCAAACGCCATTGTTAAAATGTCCGCCGTCAAAGTCGGGCAATCGCTGCCAATTATCACGGCGTTTTCGTGCGTTTTCAATACGTCTGAAAAGGCATTAAACATCCGTTCGCCTAAATCTTCGCCCGTCTGAACGTGTTTTTGAAAGACATCATTCGGCCATTCGTCAGTCAAATTGATAAAATCTGAATAGAAAACGTGTCGCGAAGGACCCCTCAGTATCTCAGCGTTTTCACGCGTGATTTTGGTCAATTCGAGATAAATGTCCAATGCTTTTTCGTCACCAGCGGTTCGAGCAATGCGCGTTTTGACTTTGCCAAGCGCGGGGTTTTTGATGAAAATAATGAGCGCGTTTTTCATATTTTTTTTAGATTGAGAAATTTATCACTCCGACCTTTTTGTTCTGTCAAAATGAGCAAAAAACGACGTTTATACTGAGGGGCTTCTTTAACCTTTTTTAAGAATCGAATAAATCATTCATCGTCAATTCGTTTTGAATACTTGACCTTGAATACTCATTTTCCTTTAAGCCATGCGTGGTGAGTAAGGTCAGAAATACCGATTTCTTAGTCTCCGTGGCATCTCTAAATGACTGAATTTTATGGCGCAATACGGCGTCATATTCTTTGGTGATGGTGATTATATTGATAGAATATTTTATTTCAAACAGATTAATCACTTGGTCGCGTCTGTCAATTACCAAATCTATTTGACTGCCTTTTGTCTCCGCGTCGCCTTTCGTTAGCCATGAATAAGTTGTGCTTGAAACGCCCCCGATATTTAAAGCATTTTTAATTTGAGCCACGTGAACAAAGCATATTTGTTCAAAAGCCAAACCCGACCACGCTCTGAAAGCTGGATTGTCAATGTCATTTAACCACATATTGGGTTCATATTTCCCCGCTTTTTGGATAAATCTAAGGTAGAAAAGCGTGTAAAAATCAGAAATAGAATAGACTAAATTGGATTTTTGCGTGCCGAATTTTTGAAAAGTCGTGATAAATCCACTTTCCTCCAATTCGCTCAATATTTTACTGATGCTACCGCCCGACGAAAAGGTGCTGTATTTTATCAATTCCTCGCGGGTCAAAGCGCCGCCTTTGTCGAAAAGGGTTTGCAAAATCGCCTCGTGTTTATGGGCGTTTCTGAACAATGAAGCAAAGATGTAGCTAAACTCCTTCCGCAATTTGCCGTCGTTTCTAAAGCACAAATCTTCAATATTTTGCATCGCACTTTTGCCCGCTTCCACTTGGTCTAAATAGTACGGAATACCGCCCATGACCATGTACAATTGAATGATTTGATAGCGGTCCAGAACAATGTTTTTAGCGGAAAAATAGACTTCCGTTTCCTGTAAAGTGAATGGTTCGAGCCTCAGGCGCTCGGTCACGCGGTTGTACAAGCCGCCCGTGTTGTGTATCAAATTATTAATCATCCACGACGCAGCCGAGCCGCAAACGATGAGCAAAATATTGTCTTGCGCGCTCGCCCATCCGTTCCAAAAAAACTCAAATCCCATCATGAAATCGGACTTTTTGGTGTCAATCCACGGCATTTCATCAAAGAAAAGGACCCGTTTTTTATCGGTTTTGGTGCGCTCCAATTCTTTGATTAACAGGTTGAAAGCCAATAGCCAGTTGTCTGGCACGGCATGGTCTTCGACAAAATAATTATTGATAAAAACCGTGAAATTGGTCAATTGTTGTTGCGTATTTCCTTTCGCTAAACCCGTGGTGTAAAAGTCGAATTTATTGGCAAAATGGGTTCTGATGAGGAATGTTTTCCCCACGCGCCGTCTGCCGTAAACTGCCAAAAATTCAGATTTTGGCGACGCCGTCAGCTTGTCTAATTTTTTAATTTCTTGTATTCTACCAATGATTTTCATGCGTTTCTTTTTAACAATTTTATAAATTATTAGCCAAAAGTACAATTAATTAACTATTTTGGCTAATAAATAATTAATTATAAGCCAAAAATGTAAATAATTAATTATTTTGGCTAATAATTACTACTATTACCAGCCAAAAAAAGTGCAGTAATTTGAACATTACACATACTGTGAAAAATAATCTACCCATTTTAATTAACCTTTAACACGCGAACAAATAACACGTCATTGCGACGCAGGAAGCAATCTACCCATTTTTAGCAGTCTTTCTGCTTGGTTAGACTTCTTTGCATTTCAAATATCTCTTTCTGTCAAATAATGAAGACGTGTTGTATATACATAAAAAACGCCATTTTTTGCGTCAAAATGAGCAAAAAACGGCGTTTATACTGAGGGGTCCTATTTTAAGTGAAAAGTGAAAAGTGAAACGTGAAAAGTTCATAAAACACTAACGACTGTCTAATACGCTCTCACATTTTTCTTTTCCATATAATTCACAAATGCCCGATTGACCACGCGATTGCCGCCCGGCGTTGGGTAATTGCCCGAAAAATACCAGTCGCCGCGGTTGTTCGGACAAGCGATTTTTAGGGCGTCAAGTGTCTGATAAATGACCGATACTGAGGGGGTGATGCCTTCGTCGGGCGTGACGATTTCGGCTATCATGTCGCTAATATCTTCGTAATCAAAGAGGTCGTACAGGTCTTGAACGACGTTGCGTTGCTTCTCTTTCGGCAGTTTTTCTTGGGCTTTAGCCAACTCGTAAATATCGTCCAATTTATTCTCTAAACCTCTGGATTTCAACAACTTAACTGCCGCTTGAAAGGCCACAAACTCACCCATTTTCGACATGTCAATGCCGTAACAATCGGGATAGCGAATCTGCGGCGCGCTTGAGACGATGATGATGCGCTTGGGATTGAGGCGCGCCATAATCTTGATAATTGAGTTTTTTAAAGTCGTGCCGCGCACAATCGAATCGTCCAACAAAACGAGCGTATCGACGCCGTTGCGGACGATGCCGTAGGTCACATCATATACGTGACTCACCATTTCGTCGCGGCTGCTGTCGGCAGTGATAAAAGTCCGCGCTTTGTCGTCCTTGACGGCCAATTTTTCGACGCGGGGCATACCCCTCAGTGTATCGGCGATTTTTTCCGTGGAAAGCGCGCCTTTTGCTTGCAAATCAGCGATTTTCTTCGTTTTTATGCCGTTGTAAATGTCATTGATACCTTCCATAAAACCGAAAAACGCGGTCTCGGCGGTGTTCGGAATGAACGAAAAAACGGTATTTTCAAAATCAAAATCGACGGCTTTCATCACGGGCAAGGCCAATTGTTCGCCCAATTTTTTTCGTTCCAAATAAATATCACGGTCGGTGCCGCGGGAGAAATAAATGCGCTCAAACGAACACGCCAAACGCTCGCGTTCTTGCGTGAAAGGCAGCTCGCTTACGTGCCCATTTTTTTTAATAATTAAAGCATGAGCGGGTCTTAACTCCTTGATTAGCTGATAGTTAACGTTGAAAGCCGACTGAATTGCGGGGCGCTCAGATGCCACAACGACCACTTCTTCGTCTTGATAATAAAACGCGGGTCGGATACCATTTGGGTCGCGCAGGGCGAAAGCGTCGCCGTGTCCAAGGGCGCCGATGAGGGCGTAACCGCCGTCGAGTCCTTTGGTGGCGCGTTTTAGAATGCGTTGGAGATTAAGATTTGTCGCAATGCGTTCCGTGATTTCTTTATTGGTGTAGTCGTCTTCTTTTTTGAAATAATCGAACCAATGTTGCACTTCATCGTCCAAAAAATGCCCAATTTTCTCTAAAACTGTTACGGTATCTGATTTTTCTTTGGGATGTTGCCCCAATTCTTCAACCAAAAAATTGAACAATTCATCGACGTTTGTCATGTTGAAATTGCCCGCGAGGAGCAAATTTCGGCTCATCCAGTTGTTTGGACGGAGAAACGGATGGACTTGTTCAATCGTATTTGCTCCGTGCGTGCCGTAGCGTAAATGTCCCATGAGGACTTCGCCCATGTAAGGGAAATTTTCGCGCAAAAAAATCGGATTGTTAATTTGCTCGGGTGTGAGGTCTTTGAAATGGGCAAAAACTTGCTCAAAAACGTCTTTTATCGGTTGTTGGGAGTTGGACCTTTTACGGCTAAGGAAGCGTTCGCCAGGTGTCGGATGCAATTTGACGGTGGCGATTCCGACGCCGTCTTGTCCGCGATTGCGTTGTTTTTGCATCAAAAGATGCAGTTTATTCAGTCCGTAGAATGCTGTCCCATATTTTTCATGGTAATATTCTATCGGTTTCAATAGCCGAACAAGTGCCATGCCGCACTCATGTTTGATAGATTCGCTCATTTTCGGAAGATAATATTAGACTAATTTTTGTCGAGTAGATAATCGGTGCTTTCTCCTGTAATGTGCCGCAAAGGTAAGACAAGTTTCGAGCTTGCGAAGCCGAGAAGAACTAAAGAAAGGTTAATGTCGATTTATTTAAGTGCCGAGATAAAAAATAATTTGAAAAAGAGACCCCTCAGTATAAAGCGTAAAAAGCCTTGAAAATACGCGTTTTTCAGGCTTTTTTGGCGTTTATACTGAGGGGTCCCTTTTTTTGAAACGCAAGACAGAAACGCCGACTTTTTTTCTTTTTCAAACGACAAAAGTAATTTGGACAAAAAGCGTACTTTTCGCCCTCATTTTAAAAATGTACCGCCACCTTATGAATTTTTGGGAACGCCTCTTTGGAACAACCGCCGAGCCGACAACGCCGCAACCGACCGTCCGTCTCGGTCGTTACACCGATTCGTATAAAGAAAAAAAACAGTACGACGCGTGGGAAAATGCTCTTACGCGGTTCGAGGCAGAAGATTATTTGGCGGCACACGCCGAATTTTTCAAGTATCTTCGGGACGAGCGCGAAGACAACGTTCGATGGCTCAATACTGAGGGCGGCTACGAATTTGAGATTTTGCAAGGTTCAAAGCGCGTAACGGGCGTTGCGAATGCGCAAAAATTTATTGCCGAAGCGCGGATTGTCAAGGCTCAAAATCTAAGCGTTGCCGTCATGCGGCGCCTTGTGGAGTCAAATTTCACTCTTGAATATTGCCGTTATGCGCTTGATAATGACAATAATTTGGTCATAAAATTTGATTCAAACGCCCTTGACGCTTCGCCTTTTAAACTCTATTACGCCTTAAAAGAGCTGTCCGTCAACGCCGACAAACAAGATGATTTATTGTTAGATGAATTTGGCGCGCTTTTGACGCCGATTGATATGGGGTCAAAAATTGAATTGACGGAAGCCGAGCGGACGACAAAATACACTTTTTTAGTCGATAAAATAAACGCATTGTTCACTGAAATTGAGCATAAAAAACTCGACGGTGAAAAATATCCGGGCGGTATTTCCTATTTATTGCTCGATACGGCGTACCGAATTGACTATTTGACGACGCCCGAAGGCTTCATCATGGAAACAATCGAACGCATTCACCGCAACTATTTTTCGACGGAAAACAAGACGATGATTCAAAAAAATGCCTTGATTTTGGCGGAATTTGAAAAAATAAAAAATCGCTCTAAAGACTTGGTTTTCAACGAATTGTACAGTACAACATCCACTTTTGGCATTCTTCAACCCAAGCAGCACGACGCCCTCGTTGCGCTGATTGACGGCGAGTTGCCAAACCGCGATTGGTACGAACAAAACGGGCATCCGAGCGTAGCGCTTGCCGTTCCGAGCTACATCATTGGTCACGCCTTGTTCACTTATTCGTTGCCAAAAGCTGACCGTGAATTGCTGGCTTTGTATTACAAAATATTTGAACCCGATCATTTTAAATCGCTCAACTACACCCCTCAGTACCTCAACGCTTCGACAGGCATTTTTGACCAGAAAGCGATAAAAACGGCGATAAAAGCGATTACAGACAGCCATCTTGAAAAATTCCCAAAACTCGCGCCCGATGTGTCGATTTTGGATTTCAAAACGCCGTCAAAATTTGCCACGTCTTATTTAATGTTGCTCAAAGGCTTGGATTTTACACCAAAAGAATAAAGGGATTTCAAATTCTAAGGATTCCAAGGATTCCAAGGATTCCAAGGATTCCAAATTCCAGATTCCAAATTCCAAGAACTTCAGGTTTGGAATCCTTGGAATTTGGAATCCTTGGAATTTGGAATCCTTGGAATTTGGAATCCTTGGAATTTGGAATCCTTGGAATTTGGAATCTTTGGAATTTGGAATCTTTGGAATTTGGAATCTTTGGAATTTGGAATCCTTGGAATTTGGAATCCTTGGAATTTG
>JAYUKJ010000999.1:0-6623 GCA_043764555.1 Saprospiraceae bacterium | reverse complement strand
GGGAACGACTTTTACGAAGGTCAGTTTTGTCCAAAAAAACGCTTTGTCGGGCGGCATTACAGCGAATCAGCTGATTTACAGTCCGTCTTATAACTTAGCAGTTCGAGCGTCAAAGTTGGCGCGAGAACTGGCAAAAGTGCAACTGTCGGCTAAGGAAATGGAAATCCGCAACCAAGTTATTAATGCTTATTTGCCAGGTCTTTTGTTGAGTGAAAGCCTTAAAACGCTTGATAAAAACATCGGAAACCTTGAAAAATTGCTAAAAGAAGTCACGGCAACGCAAAAAGCGGGTTTCGTCGAACAACTCGACGTTGACCGTTTGCTTTTATCTTTAGCCAATTTGAAAACAGAACGCGACAACCTCGACCGTCAGCAAGGTATCGTTTTGAACGCTTTGAAATTCACAATCGGCTATCCGATTGATGGCAGCCTTTTGCTTGCGGACGATATCAATACACTCCTAAAACCTGCCGAAATGGGCGATTTGTCAGGCAAGGTTGACGCGTCAAAACGCCCAGAAATGACCGTTTTGAACACCGTTCAATCTATAAATTTGATGCAAGTTGAACTTGCTCGCGCTGCAGCCTATCCTACGGTTGTGGGTTTTGCGAGTCTTTCGGAGAGTTTTCAAGCCAACAATTTTTTTAAGGATAAGTGGAATGCTTTGCCGACTGGACTGGTTGGTTTTAAGGCTTCTATCAATATTTGGGATTCTGGTCAGCGCAAAGCAAAAGTGGCTCGGGCGCAACTCGTGTTACAAAATTTACAATTACAAAAGTCTGATTTTGAACGTGCTGTGACTTTGCAGGTCTTGAACGCCCGCATCACGTACACGAATGCAGAGAAACGCCTTGAAAGTCAACAGCAAAATTTAGTTTTGGCGGAGCGCATTTATAATACGACGCAAACAAAATATAAAAATGGCGTTGGTTCAAGCCTTGAAATCACGACCGCCGAGCAACAATTGTATCTGTCGCAACAAAACGTTCGGCAGTCGCAGTACGATTTGATGGTTGCGCAAAAGGGCTTACAAACAGCATTAGGCAAGTAATTGTATCACGGACTTCGGTCCGTGAATATCTAAATGTTCAAAATTAAAATCATTCACGGACTAAAGTTCGTAATACAATTAAGTTATTAAATATCAATATTTTATAAATGAAAAATATACTTTCTATTTTATTAATCACAACCATTTTTGCCGCTTGCGGAAAGAAAGAGGGTGGAACAAATGCAAACGCTGACAAGTCGGCGCAACTCGCTGAACTCAAAAAACAGCAGGCTGATTTGGGCGGCAAAATCAGCGCGCTCGAAAAAGAATTGGGCGGCAACGACGCAAAAGCGGAGAAAGTGATGGCGATTGCCGTCGAGGCGGTTTCGGCTGGGGCGTTCAACAATTTTATCGAGTTGCAAGGCTCGGTTGTGGCGGACGAGCAGGTGTTTATCACGGGTCGCGTGCCGGGGTCGGTGTCGAAGGTGTTCATCAAGGTTGGCGACCGCGTTCGGGCGGGTCAAGTTGTGGCGGAAATTGATGACGATATGGTTCTTCAATCGTTGGAAGAAGTGAAAAAACGTTGGGAATTAGCCAACGAAGTTTATTTGAAACAAGATGCCCTTTGGAAACAAAATATTGGCTCCGAAATTCAGCTTTTGTCGGCAAAAAACAACAAAGAAGCCCTCGATAAGGCAATTAATACGATTCAACGCAGTCGGGAATTGTATCAAGTGAAATCACCGATTGACGGTGTTGTGGATGAATGTATGGTGAAAGTTGGTCAAGCGGCGGCTCCGGGGATTCCGATGGCAACGGTTGTGAATTTTTCAAAATTGAAGGTTCAAGTGGATGCACCTGAGACGTATGCGGGCAAAATTCGTCAAGGCAACACGGTGATGGTGTTGTTTCCCGATTTGAAAAAAGAATTGACATCTAAAATTTCTTACATCGGTGCGACGGTAAATCCTTCAAATCGGACGTTCAAAGTGGAAATTCCGATTCGCTCAAACGAAGCGGGTTTGTTGCCAAATATGGCGACGACGGTGAAAGTTGTGAATTATTCAAACGGCAGCGCGATTGCGATTCCGATTAATTTGTTGCAAAAAGACTTGTCGAATGTTGATTTTGTCCTCGTGGAAAGCGCGGGTCGGGCGAAAAAAATGCCCGTAAAAATCGGACAGATGTATGGTGAAAAAGCAGAAATTTTGTCGGGTCTGAAAGCGGGCGATAAAATTATCACGGCGGGCTACCAAGATTTGAACGAAGGCGATGCTGTTAAAGTGAATTAAAAATTAAAAATTAGGGCGAGATACAACTACGATTCAAGATTGTCTGGCTTCGTTTAATTCTTAATTCTTAATTTCTAATTCAAAAAGAGACCCCTCAGTATAAAACCTAAAAATGCTCATTTTTTTTACAAATTATTGATTTTCAATGGTTTGAACTAAATATAAATGTTATGAAAAAGCCTTTGCTTACGGTTCTTATTGCCAATTGCGTGATGATTTGTACGGCAACTGCGCCCGTTTATTCGCTCTCTGTTGGAGGTATTAATGTGTTAGGATTGGCAGTAATTATGGGTTCTATGGCGGCGATGAATTTGGTGGCAGGCGCGGGTTTATCCTTTTTTGAGGTTGCCGAAGGCTACTATTTCAAATGGTTTGGTCGGGTGTTTTTTGTGTTAAGTATCGCCACTTTTTTGATTCGATTGCAATTAAATTAGTTTGAAGTTTTTAGTTTGAAGTTTGAAGGACGTGACGCCCGTTAAACTCTGAACTAAAAAAAAAGACCCCTTAGTATAAACAGTAAAATTTGATTAAAAAAACGACAAAATTGGTTTGAAAAGTCATTAGAACATCGGTTCTACCGCGCTTTTTAATTCTTAATTTTTAATTTTTGATTTAAAAAAAATAAGTTATGCTCGATAATATTAAAGAATTTAAGCCATCAAGTTGGGCGATTGACAACCGCACTTCCATCTATCTGTTGACGATTTTTCTACTCCTCGCGGGTGGAATGGCGTGGAATACGTTGCCGAAAGAACAATTTCCCGAAGTTGTTTTTCCGCAAATTATGGTCAACACGATTTATCCTGGGACGTCGCCCGAAAACATGGAAAGTTTGATTTCAAAAGAAATCGAAAAGGAATGTAAAGGCGTATCAGGTGTTAAAAAAATTACGTCAAACTCGGTTGAGAATTTTTCATCTGTCATGATTGAGTTCAATACGACTGAAAATGTCGCGGTTGCCAAACAGCGGGTTAAAGATGCCGTGGATAAAGCCACATTGCCGACTGATTTGCGCGATAAACCGTCGGTTATAGACATTGATATTTCTCAATTACCGATTATGACCGTCCACGTTTCGGGCGATTTGAGCCTTGAACGCATTAAAAAATACGCCGATATTTTGCAAGACCGCATCGAAGCGATGAAGCAAATTAGCCGCGTAGAAATGGTAGGTGCGCTCGACCGTGAGATTCAAGTGAATGTGGATATGTACAAAATGGCGGCAAATTCATTGACTTTGACCGACATTGAACGCGGTATTTCGGGCGAAAACCTCACAATTTCGGGCGGATCTGTCGATATGGGCAACTCAAAACGTAATTTGGCGGTGAAGGGTGAATTCAAAAATCCGAACCAAATTAAGGAGATTGTACTGAGGGGGGGCAACGGCGCGATTGTGAAAGTGAAAGACATTGCGAGCGTTGCCGACACTTACGAAGACCCTAAAAGTTACGCGCGTTTGGAAGGTAAAAACGTAATTTCGCTCAACGTTATCAAACGGGGTGGCGAAAATTTGATTGTTTCAAGTGAAGAAATTAGACGGATTTGTGATGAATTGAAACAAACAACCTTTCCAAAAGAGTTAAAAACGGTCATTACGGGCGACCAATCTGACGCAACAAAAATAACGTTGAACGACTTGGTGAACACGATTATCATTGGTTTTATCCTCGTAACGTTGATTTTATTGTTCTTCATGGGAACGACAAACGCGATTTTTGTCGCTTTGTCCGTGCCTTTGTCCATGTGTATTGCGTTTTTGGTAATGCCAAGTTTGTTCACCGGCTTGTTGGGTTACAAAACATTTTCACTCAATTTTATCGTTTTATTCGCCTTTTTGTTGGCACTCGGCATCGTGGTTGACGACGCAATTGTGGTGATTGAAAACACGCACCGTATTTTTGCGAACGGAAAAGTACCGATTATAAAAGCCGCAAAACTCGCCGCAGGAGAAGTCTTTATGCCCGTTTTGTCGGGTACCTTAACGACCCTTGCGCCGTTTTTTCCACTCGCTTTTTGGCAAGGAACGATAGGAAAATTCATGTTTTATCTGCCCGTTACGATGATTGTGACGCTTTTTGCTTCACTTATTGTCGCTTATCTCATCAATCCCGTCTTTGCGGTGAGTTTTATGAAGCCGCATATTGAGGGCGTCAAACACCGCACAATCAATCGCGGATTTTGGATAACGTCACTCGTTTTATCCTTATGCGTTGTCATTGGTTATATGGTCGGTTTTGGTGCGGGAAATTTTATGTTGACGATGTTTGGTTTGTACTTATTGAATAAATTTGTATTGGCTGATGCGTCTGAATATTTCCAAAAGAAAGCTTGGCCCGCCGTTCAAAACCTTTACGCCCGCATGATGACGCATTTGTTGAAGACAAACGCACGGGCTTGGAGTTTGCTGATTGGTACGCTGTTTTTATTGTTTTTCAGCTTCTTTTTGGTTGGAAAATACCCGCCGAGTGTGGTTTTCTTCCCGATTGCTGAACCAAATTTTGCTTATACGTACATCAAATTACCCGTTGGAACAGACATAAAATACACAAATGAGGTGACAAAAGAGGTCGAAAAACGGATTATGGGCGTTTTGGGTGAAAAAAATCCGCTTGTTGCTTCCGTGATTTCAAACGTTGCGGTCGGTGCAAATGACCCCGCGAGTAATGATTTTTCGACCAATTCAAATGCGGCAAAAGTGACCGTGGCGTTCGTTGGATTTGAGGAGAGACACGGTAAATCCACGTCGGAAATGTTGAAAAAAATTCGCGATAATCTCAAAGGTATTCCCGGTGCGACGATTGTTGTGGAGCAAGAATCGGGCGGACCACCGACATTGAAACCGATTTTGATTGAGATTTATGGCGAAGATTACAAGGATTTGGCGAAGGCATCGCAAGGCTTGAAACGTTACTTGGATTCGTTGCAAATTGACGGTGTTGAGGAGTTAAAGTCGGATTTGAACATCACAAATCCCGAAATTACGCTCAATGTTGACCGCGAAAAAGCGAACCGAGAGGGCATTTCGACCTACCAAATCGGAATGGATGTGCGGACGTCGCTTTTTGGAAAAGAAGCCACGAAATACAAAACGGCGGACGACGATTATCCCGTCAATATTCGTTTTCAAGAAAATCAACGCGGTGTGAATACGTTGTTGGAACAAAAAATCACGTATCGAGACATGGTGATGATGGGTCAATTGCGCTCAGTTCCGTTGAGTGCGGTGGCGAATTTGAGCTACGGCAACACGCTCGGCGGCATCAATCGGAAGAATCAAAAACGCGTTGTCACGATTTCATCAAACGTTTTGACTGATTTTAATCCGAACGAAGTCGTTGCAAAAGTGCAAGCGGCCGCCTCAAATTACCGCAAACCCGATGGCGTAAGTATCGTGTTTGGTGGTGAACAAGAGCAGCAAGCAGAAACAACCGGCTTTCTCGGAGGTGCATTGTTGGCGAGCATTGGTTTGATTATTTTGATTCTCGTATTGCAATTTAATTCTATTTCTAAAATGGTGATTATCATTTCAGAAATCCTATTTTCGGTCATTGGCGTATTGCTCGGCTTCGTTATTTTCGACATGGATATTGCCATCGTTATGACGGGTATTGGCATCATTGCCCTCGCGGGAATTGTGGTGCGAAATGGTATTTTGATGGTCGAATTTACGGAAATCTTACTGCATCAAGGTATGCCATTGAAAGAAGCGATTATTGAGGCAGGAAAGACGCGGATGACGCCCGTTTTGTTGACGGCTTCGGCGACGATTATGGGACTTGTGCCGTTGGCAATCGGGATGAATATTGACTTCGTAACGATGTTCACGGAACTCAATCCTAAAATCTTTTTCGGTGGTGATTCTGTCGCGTTTTGGGGACCTTTGTCGTGGACAATTATTTTTGGTTTGTCGTTTGCGACGTTTTTGACTTTGATTCTCGTGCCAGCCATGTTGTTGTTGGTGGAGAAATTCAAGATTCGGGTGTTGAAAAACTACGACCCAAACAAGTCGCCTAAACAAGCGGAAATCGTTGAAACCGAAAAATTAGAAGAAGGAAACACAGCCGTTGAAGCGGTTTAAAGATAATTAGAATTTCAAAAATTCTTTTTGCGATAGTTTTACATCGGGGCAAGCTGTAACAGGTGTTGCCCCGTTTTTTATGTTGAAAATCAATGAGTTATGTAAAAAAAGGACCCCTCAGTATAAAACACGAAAAACTGCCTTTTGGACAATTTTTCGGGCATTATACTGAGGGGTCCCCATTGAAAAGTAGTCGGCAACTTTAGTTGCCGCGTGTAACATCTTGATTATCAATCACTTCGCGGCAACTAAAGTTGCC
>JAYUKJ010000998.1:0-6630 GCA_043764555.1 Saprospiraceae bacterium | reverse complement strand
TTGAGCATCAATACGATTATGATTTCGATTACGCTTTCGACCTTGGTTCCACAACTCGGCAACTCGACGCAATTGATTTTGCCGACGATTGTTTTGCTGTCGGTTAGCTTAACGGCCATCGTTTTTGCGACGCTTTCCACGCGCCCAAAGGTGACGACGGGCGAAGTAACTTTAGACGATATTCGGAACAAGCGCTCGAATTTGCTATTTTTTGGAAATTTTTATAATATGAAACTCGATGATTTTCAATGGGGTATGATGGAAATGATAAAAGACCCCGATTTTCAATACAGTTCCATGACGCGCGATTTGTATTTTTTGGGCAAAGTTTTGGCGCAGAAATACCGTTATTTGACGTTTTGTTACAATGTGTTTATGTTCGGTATTATCCTCGCGGTGATTCTTTTCGCGGTTGCTTTCGTCAACGGAGCAGGCGTGCCGCCTAAAATTAGTCATTGAAGGACCCCTCAGTATTTTGAGTAAAATTGGGTTTGTTGGGTCGGAATTTGAGCATTTTTTTTGAGAATTATCAAGTGTATAAATTGTTATGGCGTGAAGATTTGACAATTTTTCAAAAGTTGTCAAATCTGAAACGCATCGGGGCGTAAGTTTTCTTACGTCCTTTATTTTGCTCCCTATAAAGCTACATTAATACGTATTAACTACATTTGCCGAATTATCGACTCCTATTGCTCATTATTTTAACGATTAACAATTATGAATTTAAACGTTCTTAAATACAAAATCACCAAACGGATCATTTGGCTTTTTGGCGATAAAAAATACAAAAGCTATTCAGACGCCTTAAAAGACTGTATATCAAATGGTTATGAAAATAACGCCATTATTGAGTTAGTCACAGAGAAAAGGGCTTTGTCTCAAAAAAAGGCTTTAAATGGTGCTTTGCCACACGCTGAAAGCCTAAGTATTTTCCCTTTAATTTCGCTGATTAATGCCTTGTCGAAAGATAAGACAAAACTAAATGTCGTTGATTTTGGCGGTGCCGATGGTGGACATTATTTGTTCACGCGGCAAGTGTTGAACAAAGACATTGCTTTAAATTGGGAAGTTGTCGAAACGCCCGAAATGTCGAAAGCGATGCAAGCCTTTGCGACCGACGAGTTGTCTTACAGTGATGATTTAGATAAAACGCTGGCGGCAATGCCTAAAATTGATATTTTACACACGTCGGGAACGCTTCAATGCACGCCAAATCCCTACGAATTTCTTGAAAAAATGATTAATTTAGGCGCAGAATACCTTATTTTCAACCGTCAGAGCCTCAATCTGAACGATTATGATATGATTACGATTCAGCGGTCTTTGTTAAGTTGGCACGGGTCAAATGATTTTTCGGTACAATTTAAGGATTGCGCCATCAATTATCCTCACACAAATATGAGCATCAAAAAGTTCGAGTCCATGGTTCAAGAAAAATATGACACGTTATATACGTATGAAGATACGTCGGGCGTGAAGAAAGTTCAGAATGAAAAAATGATTGGCAAAAGCTATGTGTCAAAGAAAAAATGAGCCAGTTAATTCGTTTTTTCTTTTCTTCAATTGTCGGCGCGCTTATCAATCTCGCCGATGTTTCTAATTTTCAATACACCAATAAGTCAGTAAAACTACATTTGCCCAACATCAATTACTCCGTATTGCTCATTATTTCAACCATCAACAGTTATGAATTTAAACGTTCTTAAATACAAAATCAACAAACGCGTCATTTGGCTTTTCGGTGACAAAAAATACAAAAACTATTCGGATGCGTTAAAAGATTGTTTTTCAAAGGGTTATGAAAGCAACGTCGTCATCGACTTCGTGATGGAAAAAGCCAAACGGCATCGGCAAATGTTCAACGCATCGACGCCAAATATCACTAATTTGAATGTGTTGTCTTTGTTGTCGCTCATTAACGCGTTGGCAGCAAGAAATAAAACCATCCGTGTCATTGATTTTGGTGGCGGCGACGGCGGTCATTACTTGCAAATTAGGCAATTAATTAGCGAAAAAATCACCTTAAATTGGCAAGTTGTTGAAACCTCCGATATGGTCAAGGCTTTGCAACCTTTTTCGACCAACGAATTGTCTTTTTGCGACGATTTGGATGAAGCTATCCGCAAGGGTGAGGAAATCGACATTATATACACGGCAGGAACGCTTCAATACACGCCAAATCCTTACGCGTTTATTGAAAAAATGACGCAATCCTCCGCTGATTACCTCATTTTTAATCGGCAGACGCTCAATGCGAATCCGCTTGATTTGATTACAATTCAACGATCATTGTTGAGTTGGCACGGGTCGAGCGATGTATCAAATGTGACCTTTACGGACTGCGAGATTAGGTATCCTGTTACCAATATGAGTGTCCAAAAATTTGAAGATATTGTCCAAAAGAAATACGCCTTACTTTACACATTCGACGATCTTTCAGGCATGATAAAAGTGAGAAATGAAAAAATAATTGGCAAAAGTTACGTTCTGAAAAAATTATAAAGCGCTCGAGGGACCCCTCAGTATATTCGCCAATTTTGGCGTTTTACCGACGTTTCACGCGCATAATCAACGGGCATTCGCGCCATTTAGAATATGATTTGTGCTTGTTGTGCCTATATTTGTATTTTTTACGTCTATAAATTGTTTGGCTCCTTTCAGATTTATTTTGCCTTTGAAAAAATAAACTTGTCAATAAGGCGTTAAATAAACATTAATTCAACCTTGAAATAGAAGTGTAAAACTATATTTGCGCCAAAACTAACCGAAATAGATTACAAACTTGACGGTTATTTACTTTGATATTACTACTAAAAATAACAAACCGTTTTAACCTGCAATTCAGAGCAATGGAAAAAATGCTGAGATTAAGTATGGTACTGATGTTGGGAGCCGCTTTGACCCTTTCGACATCTTGCCGCAAAAAAGAACGTTCAAGCACAACTGGCTGGAACTACAACGACTCTAAATACGGTGGTTTTGAGAAACTACCTTATTCGGGACAACCAACTGGTCCTAACCTCGTTTTGGTTGAGGGCGGCACCTTTTCAATGGGTCTGACGGAGCAAGACGTCACTTTTGAATGGAACAACGTTCCGCGTCGTGTAACTGTTTCGTCGTTCTACATGGATGAAACGGAAGTCGCTAATATTGATTATCGCGAATATCTACATTGGCTCGACCGTACTTTCAGCCAATCTTACCCCGAGATTTATCAAAAAGCGTTGCCCGATACGCTGGTTTGGCGCGAGGAATTGTCTTACAACGAGCCTTTCGTGGAGAACTATTTCCGCTTTCCGTCTTACAACGATTATCCCGTTGTGGGCGTGAATTGGCAGCAAGCGAACGAGTATTGCAAATGGCGTACTGACCGCGTGAATGAGATGATTCTCATCGAAAAAGGCATCATCAAGCCGAATATGCAGCAAAAAGACGCGCAAAATTTCAATACGGAAGCGTATTTAGCGGGTCACTACGACGCTGTTATTCCGCGTAAATTGATGAAAGATTACAACGCTGCGGGCAACGGAAAAGGCAAACGCCAAGTCAAGTTTGAAGACGGTATTTTGTTACCTTCTTACCGTTTGCCTACTGAGGCAGAGTGGGAATATGCGGCTTTGGGTTTGAAAGGTAATATGGCGTCTTCAAAGGACGAGCGTATCACCGACCGTCGCATCTATCCGTGGAATTCTAATACGGTGCGTTACCAACGCCACGACAAAAACCAAGGTGACCTCCTCGCTAACTTTAAGCGTAGCGGTGGTGACTACATGGGTATGGCGGGCAATTTGAACGACCATGCGGCGCGTCCTGCTTTGGTGCGCTCGTTTTGGCCAAACGACTACGGTCTTTATAACATGGCGGGCAACGTAAACGAGTGGGTTCAAGACGTTTACCGTCCGACAACAAGTATGTCGCTTCGTGACGCCGACAACCAAGACCTCGACCCTTTCCGTGGTAACTATTTCCAAAAGAAAGTGTTGGACGAAAATGGTAAGCCTTTGAAAGATGAAAAAACGGGTCGTTTGCAAATGCAAGACGTGAAAGATGATGAAGTGGCCAACCGCGATAACTATAAGCACAACAAGCTCTATAATTATGGTGATGGTGACTCAACGTCACTCGTTGACGCGTCGCAACCGATGTACGATACGGGCAAACGGACGCTTATCAGCGATAAAGTGCGCGTTATCAAAGGTGGTTCTTGGGCAGACCGTGCTTTTTGGTTGTCGCCAGGTTCACGCCGTTTCAAGGACGAAGACAAAGGCGACCGCACAATTGGTTTCCGTTGCGCGATGATTCGGACAGGTTCACCAACGGGTAATGCTGGACAAGGTGGCAATATGTTTAAATCGCGTAAGAAAAAAGAAAAACGGATATTCGGTAGATAAATCCTATCGCTTAATAATGACTAAAATGCCGAACGCGACAAGCGGGTTCGGCATTTTGTTTTGGTGCATAAATTTGACAACTTTTTGAAAAATTGTCAAATTTGAAAGACTTTTTAGAACTTCGCCGCCTAATTAATGTTTTGTTTAAATGTCTATCCTACAAAAAATACGCAGTTCCAATGCAGCCATTCTGATTCTAACGATAGTGTACATCGTTGGCATCGTTGGTTTTCTACTGAAAATACACCCTGATTTTTCGCGTTTGACGCCGTTAAATCTCATGGTTTCGCTCGCTTTTGCCTTAGCTTTTCATCCAAATTGGTCGCTAAAATTCATCATTTGGTGTTTGATTACGTTGCTTATTGGCTTTTTTATCGAAGTTTATGGCGTCTCAACGGGTCTGATTTTTGGCAACTATAAATATGGCGAAACACTCGGTTTTAAATTCTTAGACACACCCCTCAGTATGGGCGTCAATTGGATACTCACCGCCTATTCTTCGGCGGCTTTGGTGAGTTTGGCGACCAAAGACACGCTTAATTGGTTCTTAAAATCAATCCTCGCGGCGGCTTTAATGGTGAGTTTAGACAGTTTTATTGAGCCTGTTGCGCCTCAAATAGATATGTGGTCGTGGGAAAACGGCGTCGTTCCGTTCAAAAATTACGTTGGTTGGTTGCTCACCTCTTTACCCATTCAAATGCTTTTTTTCATTTTTATTAAGTGTGCAAAAAACAAAGTTGCCGTAGCGGTGTTAGTTTTACAATTCGCTTTTTTTATATTGCTCAATGCTTTTTTGAAATAATGAAAACTCAATATTTCAAAACGCCTAACGCCTTAATTTTTAATTTTTAATTTTTAATTCTCAATTTATCATGCCTACTTGGTTATTTCACACGCTCGTTACACTTGCCGCCGTTGTCGGTATGGAATTTATGGCTTGGCTCACGCATAAATATGTGATGCACGGTTTTTTGTGGTCTTGGCACGAAGACCATCATTTGCCGCGCCATCAAAAGCCGAATTTCTTTGAAAAAAACGACAGATTCTTTTTAGTGTATGCGGTTCCAAGCGCTTTTTGTTACATTTATGGCTCGGCTACGTTGACATGGTGGGTCTTTTTCGTCGGCATCGGCATTTCGATTTATGGATTGATTTACTTCCTCATCCACGATGTTTATATTCACCGCCGTTTCAATTGGTTTCCGTTGCTCGACAATTTTTATTCGCGGGCAATTCTTCGCGCGCATGGTTCGCACCACGCGAAACAAACCAAGCAAGAAACGGAATCATTCGGCTTATTATTCATCCATCCAAAGTATTTTAAAAAACGTTCGGCTTGGCGCAAAACCGTCAAGGACGAATATGAATCAGAATTGTAGTCGGTAACTTTGAGTTGCCACTAATAAAAATCGGGAAATACATTTTCCGACGACAAATATGAACGAACAAAACATCCTCATCTACGGACGCCATCCGATTGCTGATGCGATTCGCGCCGACAAGCGGTTTGAAAAAATCATGATGCAACAAGATTTGCGTGGCGAAGCGGAAATCGAAATCCGACAATTGGCGAAGGCAAACGGCATACCACTCAGCATAGTGCCGCGTGAGAAGCTCTCAAAAATGGCAAATGGCGGTAATCACCAAGGTTTTCTCGGTTTTTTGGCGATGGTCGAGTACCAACGATTGGAGGATGTTTTACCATTCGTTTACGAAAAAGGGGAAGTTCCACTGCTTATTTTGTTGGACAACGTAACCGACGTCCGCAATTTCGGTGCTATCGCAAGAACGGCGGAAGTCATGGGTGTTCATGCGATAGTCGTGCCGTTGCAAGGTGCGGCGTTGCTTAACGCGGAGGCGATGAAAACCTCGGCGGGCGCTTTAAGCCGCATTCCAATTTGTCGAGAAAAGAATTTAAGTCAAGTTTTAGATTATTTGGCACAAGCGGGCGTCCGCGTCGTGGCAAGTGATTTGAAAGGCAGAAGCAAACTTTTTGACGTGGATTTTACGCCGCCAACGGCGATTTTGATGGGTTCTGAAGGCGAAGGCGTCAATATGGCTTTGCTTAGGCGTGCCGATGAACGGTTTATTATTCCCCAAGTTGGCACAACGGATTCTTTGAATGTGTCGGTCGCAACGGGCGTTATTTTATACGAAGTTTTGCGGCAACGCGGGGTGTAATTTCATAATAGCTGAGAAAAAGACCCCTCAGTATAAACGCCGTTTTTCGCTGTTTTTG
>JAYUKJ010000997.1:0-1991 GCA_043764555.1 Saprospiraceae bacterium | reverse complement strand
CCCCTCAGTATTTTTTAAAAGGTTTTTATTGAGGGGCGTTTTTTTAAATGGTATTAAAGACTTTTCATAATAGAACAGCGTTGCGGGGCGCGTCGATTGAATGGTAAGGCGTCCCGTTTTTTTAAAGAGCATTTAGTTTTTTGGGTATATTTTATTCGAGCTTACGGGGCGCAGATAGATGGTAAGTCGTCTCGTTTTTTTTTCAGAATGACCCCTCAGTATCTAACCATTTTTTTTAACATTTCAATTATAGCAACAATGTCAAAGTCAACCGATTCAATCTCGTTTCTCGGATTATTCACAATATCGCGTCAAGACGCGCATTCAGTTCTTGACCGTATGGCTAAAACGGAACCTGACGCACTCAAACGCTTTAAAGAAAGTCCAACGACTTTTGCTAAACCAATGCCTGAATTTTCGGCACCAAAAAAAACGCTTAAAGATGCTCAACGCTGAACAAAACCGCGCCTTACGCGCCGCGCTCGACCCGTTTGTGGTCATGCAATTTGAATTGTTCCACATCGAAAAGTTGGAGCCTTACATCGTCTATCAAGGCGAAGTGATTAGGAGCCAAGATGTCGAATTGCACCATTTCGTATGGTGGCTTCACTACGGCGAAACGCTGCCCGAACTCGACAGCGCCGAACTCGAAACCGTGGATGCCGATTACGAACTGGCGTAAAACAAAAAAGTCCCCGTCGCTCGAAACGACGGGGACACGATTAAAACTTGTCCCGCTTTTGGCGAGACGCATTTCAATTATAGACCACAAAGGTAATCAAGATGTCGAATTATCCAACGATGCAACAGCGTTATAACGCGTTGCTCAACGATGCCAAAAAGACGGCACCGAACCCCGCGCACGAAGCCGCCGATTTGCCGACTACGGTTGTCGGTATGAACGCGCAAGGGCAACTCGTTGTCGGACACTTAATGACAGATTCTATCTATCATTTTTACGTGTCAAAGACGTATAAAACTTATAAAACTCATGTGCAGAACACGCCCGCAACGGCGCAAATAACCACAATGTCAATCGTGGGTAATTTTCTGCCCGACGAACCTAAAACGGCGGTTGACGGCGACGGCACGCTTTATTTTGTGTTACTCATCTGCGCCGCGTTCTTATTGTCTCGGCTCGCCGCTTAATCATCCATTTACTACATTTTAAACCACTCACACTCAATGACAATGACTTATCCGACCGATACGGAACAACTCGCGGCGGCGCTCAATCTCACGATTGGCGGTCTCAAAACGCGCTTTTTCCGCGCGTTAAAACTTGGCTTAGTGACGCCGCCTTTCTCACAAAAAGAACTTAGAGCTGACCAAGTTTCTGCTTTAGTTTCATCGTTAGTTTCGGATGAGAACAACGATAAAACCGAAACCGAACGGCAAGCGAAACTTGAAACCGAACGGTTAGCGGAACTTGAAACCGAACGGTTAGCGAAACTCGAAACCGAATGGTTAGCGAAACTTGAAACTGAACGTTTAGCGAAACTTGAAACTGAACGGTTAGAGAAACTTGAAACTGAACGGTTAGAGAAACTTGAAACTGAGCGGTTAGCGAAACTTGAAACTGAACGGTTAGCGAAACTTGAAACTGAACGGTTAGAGAAACTTGAAACTGAACGGTTGGATAAGATTCACGCGGACTTTTTAGAACGGAAAAAACAACGGCTTGAAACTGAACGGCAAGAAAAACTTGAAACTGAATTTAATAACGCTCAAACGCCTGAAACTGATGCGCAAACAATTGATAGACAACCTATTACTGCTTTCGTTACCACTACTGGCGCGGCTCATATCCCCGCTATTGAAACTAATGGATTGGCTACTGAAACTGTACGCGAGACGGAACCCACACTTGAAACTACCCCCTCAGTAAAATACAATAAAGTGCCGTTGGGGATTTTCTGTTTTGTGATGTGCCTTATCAATATGTTGGTATTCGTACCCAAGAACTGGGACGCTCAACCGCATATTTTCAC
>JAYUKJ010000996.1:0-1993 GCA_043764555.1 Saprospiraceae bacterium | reverse complement strand
AGCGGCCAGCGGGGTAGGCGGGTTTGTTTGGGAAAACGGTTGTCGAAACACCGCCGTCGTCTTGCGGGTCGAGAATGAGGCGGCTCCACGGGTCGGCAACTGTAATGCCATCCACGTTAAATTGGTACAAATACGTCTGATTAGCCGTAAAACCCGAGACAGTCAACCAATGCAAGTTGCCGTCAACGCTGCGTTTCATGAGCGATGTATTGTCCAAAACCCAATTGTTCCAGCTTGCGGGAATGTACGCAAACGGCTTGTTTGGCGCGCGTACTGCGAAAGTGACCGTGCCGTCGCCGTTGTCTTTAAAGCCGGGAACAGTTCCCGCAGGCGGGTCTTGCACCGTAATATTTGGCAGTGCTGAGTACGTAAATGTTTTGTCCATTTGGTTCAATCCCGCTTGATTGGCGCGGAAAATAACAGTGTGCGTGCCGGGCGTATTTGCTGTAATGGTGTAGTCAACAACGGTGTTGCCGTTGGCAACGGCAACGGTTGTACCGTCAACTAAAATCCGTAAATTACCCGTAAGCGACGTTACGCCTTGCACGGGAATTGTCGCGCCAATTGGCACATTGAGCGTTGATACTGAGGGGGTTACAATTTTTGATTGGAAACTCGTCCCATCCCAAATGTCTTGATAAATGTCGCCATTGGCCGCCGTTTTACCGACTAAACTGCTCGCCGCGTTGCGGAAAACCATGCCCAATTTCGGCGGAACGGTTCCCGCGGGAATGCCGTAATATGTCCGAACATTGAACGTTTTTTGGTGTTTTCCGCCGCCAATGTTCGTCATTAAAGTGGTGGCATTGTTCGTGTTCCACGGTTGTACGGACGTTGTCCACGCCGTCGGTGCGGCGGTTGTCGTGACGCCTGTGTGTAGGTAAACGGGCGTTGCGCTGCTCAAAACGGCGTTGCCTTGCGTGGCATCGTAAGTGAGTGTGATGTTATCATCAACGGTCGGGAAGTTTGGCGTAACCGTAATTTGGGCATTCATACTGAGGGGGCCCAAAAAAGCGGCAATGATTGCCAAGGTTAGGTGTTGCAACGAATGCAGGGTAATTGTTTGTTTCATCATTCTCGTTAATTAATTAATAAATTTTTTTTTCATTTTTAATACTTAAAATATGTTGGGTTTTCTCGGTGTTATAAATGCGTCAAAACAAAATTTTATATGGTTGCTATTTTTGTAAAAATTCAAAAACAATATAAAATTTTGTTACCAATTTTATACGACAAAATATTGTATTGCGCGAATAGTAATAAAGAATTCAGTTTTATTAAATAAATTAATGTGAATTATTTGAGACCAACAAATACACTCAAACAGAATTTTATATGGTTGCTATTTTTGAAAAAAATTAAAAACAATATAAAATTTTGTTACCAATTTTATGCAGCAAAATTTTATATTGTTTTGACGTTTTACCAACTTTCCAAAAGTTTCAACTTCTGGAAAGTTATTATGCAAATAATCGTGTGAAAGTAACACTTAGGTCTGTATTGCAAATAATGCTTTGTGTAAAATTGTAAATTATGCGAACAACGGATTGAATTAGGCATCTTTAACACGAATTCTAGCGAATTTTACGAATTACACGAATTTTCTTTTTGAACGACTTTTTAGCTACGGATTTACGGATTTACGAATTTACGAATTTTACGGATTTACGGATTTACGGATTAAAACGATTGCATTTTAATCCGTAAATCCGTAAAATTCGTAAATCCGTAGCTAAAATCCGCGCAAAGGATGTCTAAAACATCATTTTCCCAACGCTTTTCGTTTGTCAAATTCAGCCATCATTTCCGTCAATTCTTCCATTAAAGAATGCCTTTCGGGAAAATCGCGGTTAAAATCTTCGCGCAGTTTCATCGCTAATTCAACGCCGCCACGTTGTAGGTGTGCTTCCAAAATCTGCCGAATGCGTTGCGCGGGCGGACGACCCAAATGCGACATCAAATACTCATAAATTATTTTTTTATGCAACGCCAA
>JAYUKJ010000995.1:0-6664 GCA_043764555.1 Saprospiraceae bacterium | reverse complement strand
GCAGAAGGCTCTCTTTTTGCGTATTGATTACTTTGTCCAGTATGTAACATCCCGCCATTATCGGTGTAATAACCCCAATGATCAATTAAGCCAGTACCATAAGCTGGTAACGGAGTCTGGTCGTATTCAAAATCAGCAATAGGAATCGAATTAGTCGCATCATAGGTCGGGCTTGTTGTGGCTGTATAGTCAATTTGACTAACGTCAACTTGTCTGATTTTTTTTAACTGTAACCTACTTGACGGTGACTTAACATATTCTAAAACAGTATGCTTCAAAACTGTTGACAAATCCTTTGAATAAGTTTTTATTGAATTTAACTTAAACCATTTATTTTTATGCCAATCAAAAGCATTTCTTAAAGCTACATTATTTGCGTCTAACTTAAATGGATATTGAGCAGCATCAGCGTCTGTAATCAAGCTTTTCTCAAACTTAAGTACTTCGTATGGTGTTTGAATTTCGGTCAAGTAGCTATTTCTTAAAACGGTATAAGAATACTCAAGTATGTTACCACTATAAGAAGTAGTAAATGAAGGAAACACAGCTGGAGACCAACTTACACTCGTATATCCGACAGAGTTTGTCGTATTAAGCACCAACGAGTAAGCATCTTTTTGATAAGCAAAATTAATTTGCTTGCCACTAACATGAGTTATTTGTGTTAGATGCCAACCCATAGGAGATAACCCTTTGTATCTTGTTGTGGAAGGGTGACTATTGATATTATATGTGAAATCAGTAGAAGATTGATCCCCTCCAAAAGTATATTGTGTTCCATCATTGGTACGAATACTAAATCCCATAATAGCTCGAGGAACATCAACATCAATGGGTGATATTCCAGCAGATTGATCCAGTCTTATGGTTAAATTTGTTTACATATTTACAGATCTAACTTCAAATTCTGCTGCATTATTCCCTCTTATTATCCACTTTCCTTGAGAATTTAGCATGAAAGAGCCAGAAAAGCCATTGAAATTGAATACAAATTCATCCGGTTCAAGGTCAGTATTGAATGTCTTCTCATCCCCTGCTCCCGTTATATTCTTTCCAACCTTGATATCTAATCGTGCATCCCCATCCCATGCTGTTGAGGCACTTTCCAAAAGATTGTAATTCTCCATATAGGGTTCAATAAATGATTGATCATCAGAACTTTTCTTATATTCGTCAAGTTCGCCTCTTTTAATTCGGCTTATCATACCGCCAACATTTAAGCTGAAACCCGCGCCTACCCAACCATGATGCTCCTCGGGTTTGTTCCCAGATGCGTTGTAACTTATTGAAATAGGTACTTCTTCTGATAAACTCAGAGGAAACGAAATATTAGGTGAACCCGTAAATTGACTGACGCCAATATCACCGTATTTATTGAAAGCAGATGCTTCAGGTGATTTTGGCGTGAAGTCGCGTTGATAGGGCGTTTGCCCGAAAGCAGTAGTAAATTGAGCAGAAAGCAAGAGAATTACGCAAAGAAAGTTAAATTTGCGTTGCGTTGCGTTGCGTTGCGTTGCGTTGCGTTGCGTTTAAACGTGAAAGCGCTGTCTTAAAAAAGGTAAAAGGCTGTGGTCGATTGTTACTGTTCATCATTGTGGGCAAAGTTTAAGTTTAAAAAATACGTGATTGGATAAGTTTGAAAAAGTGCAAAGGCGTTGAGGTCTATGACACACGTCAAGACAATTAAGCAATAATTGAGCGTAAAGGAAAAAAGGACTTTCTGTAAATCTTAAAGACGAAGTATGTTTTAGGTGCTGCTAAAGTTTTGTACATTGTCATTTGCAAACGGTATTTTTAGTTAATGATGCCTTGTTTTTAGATTGAATCAGTATGCTTATTTATCAAATATTATCTTGTTAAATACTTTGATGCACAAATGTAGAAACACATTGTTGACAGTTGTTCCTTATTTTTAAACTTTAACTAAAAAAGGATTAAAAATACCGCATTCAGGTTAGGCTTTTTCTTTAGAATCAGGATTAACGGGATTTTTAGCAGGATTTAATAGGACTTTAGACGTGTCCGACGTAGGCGTCGTGAATCTTATTAAATCCTGCTAAAAATCCTGTTAATCCTGATTCTAAAAATAGAAGCTGTGCGATTAGATTATGCTAACACGAATTTTATCGAATTGTACGCATTACACGAATTATAACGACGACTAATTCGTGTAATGCGTATAATTCGATAAAATTCGTGTTAAAAATGTCTTAGCATAACTTAGTCGTACAGCTTCAAAAAATAGGACCCCTCAGTATATTGACGTTCCAAAGTCCTTTTTCTATACCGCAATGCGCCATTTCCACGTCCGCGTTCGTTTGAACACGTCCGCGTTCATTTGAACACGTCCGCGTCCGTTTGAACACGTCCGCGTTCGTCTGAACACGTTACAGGTTCATCTGAACATGAACGCTTTTATCGCATTCTCTTAAAACTGTTTTTTTTTGTTGCCCATTATCCCGTTTTGACTCAAAATACTGAGGAGTCTCTTTTTTTTAGATAAACGTCTTTTTGCAAAAAACTAAAGCCGCAACGGTTCAACGCGTTGCGGCGGGTTTAACATAGGGGAAGTTTAACACCAAATGTCGTCAACTTAACGATTTTGAGGCGCGTAGTGAGTGGGTGACTCGAGTCACCCGCTCACTTTAACTGACTCTAACCGTCATTTTTAACGCTTTAATTTGCATCAATTCGTTATTTTTACTTCTAAAACTTGCAAAACATCTTTTACCCCGCCGTTTTTTTGATTTAAAACGAGGACAACCGCGCAGTTTTCAAGCAGCCAATTCGGCTTTAAAACACCATTAAACGTGTAATTAATCGACGCGCTGTTTGTTAGATTAATCGCCACATCATCGGCGGCAAAACCTCTAAAGATGTGGCGATGCTTGTAATCCGCTTTTTTACCCGAAGGTGTTTCTTGGGCGTCCAAAATATTATCTTCCGTAATCATTGCCGAAAAAACGGTGTTTTTAAGCGCATCTTTCGTGTTTTCCACGGCTTTTATCGTCATTTGGAATTGTCGGGTTGTCGCATTGTACGTTTTTTCAACGCTCAAACTAACGGCCGCCGCTTCTTTCGTTTCGCTTGCAATCAAACCCGCCCACAAAGAGCGACCGACTTGTAAACCCGTTTGACCTGTAAATTTTTTACGATTTATCACCGCCGTCGGATAGCCGAGTGGCGCACCCAAGTTTTTTTCCAAAGCCGTGCCTTCGGGCGTCCGAAAATCGAATTTACTATCCGAGTAAGGCGTCGAAAAATCGCCCGTGTGAATGCTTACAACCACGAGACGGTCACCATAGATACCGCGTAGATTGTCCAATTCAGACGCGCCCGCGGGGCAGTTGACGCAGCGAACGCCCGTGAATTCCTCCACCAAAACTTTACGGTCGCCGAGTGTGGGAACGACGGGCGCGATTTCGGTGCAAGCGCTTATCGCAAGCGTTAGAAAACTAAATAGCAGTATTTTTTTTACTTCGTAAATCATTTAAAATTAGTTTTTTATGAAAAAGAGGACCCCTCAGTATAACGCTCATTTTTTTGATAAAAAGACGCCTTGGCAAAGTTAAAGCGTAAATATCGCTAAAAAATCACGACGACCTTTAGATTTAACAACTTTGTGACCACCAACAAAGTTGTTACATCTAAAACAAATGAATGTCTGCCAAAATGGCAGTCAAAACCTGATGGCACTCATTTTGAAAGCGACACGTAAAAGACAGTAGAAATAAAATCAGTCAAACCAATAAAAATAGCTTAATTGTTATGATAAAAGGCAATATTTCGGTCCATACCGAGAACATTTTCCCCATTATTAAGAAATTTCTCTACTCCGACCAAGAGATTTTTCTCCGCGAATTGATTTCAAACGCCGTGGACGCCACGACAAAATTGCAGACGCTTGCCAAACGCAGTGAAGTGGAAGGCGAAATTGGCGAAATGCGCATAGTCATTGTCGCCGATAAAAAAGCTAAAACCTTGACTATCAAAGACCGAGGCATCGGCTTAACGAGCGAAGAAGCGCAACGCTATTTGAGCGAAGTGGCGTTTTCGAGCGCGTCCGAATTTCTCGAAAAGTACAAAGAAGGCAATATTATCGGTCATTTTGGACTCGGTTTTTACTCCGCTTTCATGGTCGCCGACCGCGTAGAAGTGATTTCAAAATCGTACAAAACGGATGAAAAAGCCGTGCGTTGGACGTGCGATGGTTCACCCGAATACACGCTCGAAGAAGTTGACCGAACAGAACGCGGAACGGACATCATCCTCCACATCAGCGCCGAAGACAAAGACTATTTGGAAGAGTACAAGATTGATCATTTGCTCGAAAAATACTGTAAATACTTGCCAATTGAGATTGAATTTGGCACTAAAACGGAGAAAGTAGGCAAAAAAGAAGTTCAAGTTCCAAAAATTGTCAACGACACAAACCCTTTGTGGAAACGGTCGCCGAAGGAAATTACGGACGAGGAATACCAAGATTTTTACGGACATCTGCACCCAATTTCGCCGATGCCGCTGTTTTGGATTCACTTAAACATTGATTATCCGTTTAATTTGACGGGCATTTTGTATTTTCCAAAGCTTTCCAACGCGCTTGAAGTTCAGAAAAACAAAGTGCAGTTGTACTCCAATCAAGTCTTCGTGACGGACGATGTGAAAGAAATTTTACCCGAGTTTTTGACGCTCTTACACGGCGTTATTGATTCGCCAGACATTCCGCTCAACGTGAGTCGCAGCTATTTGCAAAGCGACCGCGAGGTAAAAAAAATCACGTCGTATATTTCCAAAAAAGTATCTGATAAACTCGCCGATTTGTTCAAAACCGACCGTGAGAATTATCAAAACAAGTGGAAAGACTTCGGTTCGTTCGTGAAATACGGCATTTTGTCGGATGAAAAGTTCGATGAACGCGCCCGCGAGTTCGCTTTGTTCCAAAATACTGAGGGGTCCTATTTTACGCTTGCCGAATACCGCGACGCCATTACGGCGAATCAAACGGACGCTAAGGGAAAACTGATTGGCATTTATACGAACACGCCACAAGCGCACGATGCGCAGATTCAAGCCGCAAACACGCGTGGTTATAATGTTTTGGTGATGGACCAGATGATTGACAACCATTTTATGCAGCACATTGAGTACGATTCAGCGACTAAAATATCGTTCGTTCGCGTGGATTCAGACACGGTTGACAATTTGGTCCCGAAGGATGAAAAATCGGAATCGGTTCTTTCGGAAGCGCAGCAAACGACGGTGAAAGAGACGTTTACGCCCTTGCTTTCGGATACGGAATCGTGGTCGGTAGTTTTGAAAGCCTTATCGCCCGACGACCAACCCGTTCAAATTACGCGTGGCGAACACATGAGACGGATGAACGAAATGCGCCATCACCAAGTCTTGAATTTTGGCGACGGACGAGAAGTTGTGAACCTTGTTGTCAACACAAATCATCCCGTTATCGTTGATAGTTTGTTGAAAATCAACGATGTAGAAAAACGCGCCGTCTTTGCACGCTACCTTTACGACCTTGCGCGCGTGAGTCAAGGGATGCTCATCGGCGCTGAATTGACGGCGTTTGTAAAGCGTAGTTTAGAATTTATTAAATAAGTTTTAAACAGTATTTGATAAGGTTTTAGATTTGACAACTTTGAAAAAAGTTGTCAAATCTTTAATAAGGTATAAAAAAAATAACATTTATGACAACTATTGCAATCGGTTGCGACCACGCGGGTTTCCCGTTCAAAGAACCCATTAAAGCGTATTTGACGGGTTTGGGTTACGCGGTTTTAGATTTTGGCACCAATGGATTAGCGTCTGCCGATTATCCCGATTTTGCGCATCCAACGGCTGAAGCGGTCAACGAAGGACGCGCTGAACGCGGTATTTTGATTTGCGGAAGCGGAAACGGCGTCGCTATTACGGCCAATAAGCATCAAAAAGTGCGGTGTGGTTTGTGTTGGAACGAAGAAGTTGCGTCGTTGATTCGGTTGCACAATGATGCTAATATGATGGCTTTGCCCGCTCGATTTATTACGCTTGAAACGGCTTTGCGCATCTTGGAAGTTTTCTTAAATACGGCATTTGAAGGCGGACGTCATGCGACGCGGGTTGGAAAAATTGCTTGTTAGAATAGTTGTTTTTTTCGTAAAAAAAAGCGGCGTTCACGGAGGTTTAAACCTTTGCGAACGCCGCTTTTTTGTAGCGCGACCTTAAGGTCGCGTCACAAGGACCCCTCAGTATATTGGGCTATTTTAGACTATTTGAACGATAATTTAATTAAAGTTTGCGCCGCAAAGCAAAGTAGCCATTCAGACACAACCATGCTAACATGGCTGCAAAAGACAATTCATAAAGTGCTGAAAACAGCGTTCTTTCTTGCAGATTCATGCTAAACAGTTTATAGCTAAAATAATCGCTTAGAATAAAAAAGGCGTGAATGCCGAACAAAATAAACAACGTTTTGACCATGCGTTTAAGCCAACCGAGAACGAGAATTTGGCGGCGTTGAGCGGTCGTTTTGCGCAGCAAACGCTCGTGGAGAATGAAGCGATAGGAGAAATATAAATACGCAAAAAATTGTAGAATGAAGACACCTTTTTCGAAATTACCATAGAATGGACTGAAAAAATAAATCCGAAAATCTGCTTTAGCATCCATG
>JAYUKJ010000994.1:0-24635 GCA_043764555.1 Saprospiraceae bacterium | reverse complement strand
CTACAAATGATTGAATGTCAGACATATACGTAGGAGCGACCTTCACGGTCGCCCTTATGTGGACGGTGTTAAAATCGTTAAGTTGACGACATTAGGTTCGAAACCTCGCCGACGTTGGCTTATACCGCTTTGAGCGTGTAACCATAAATCCGCGTTACAATATAAGACCCAATGAGACTTACCATAAGTCCTTCTGCCAAAATAGCGAGTGTGATGGTGTAAGGATTTAGATAGATTGCCATCTGTGAATTTTGTTTAATTAAATCCATCAAACGCGGGTCAATTTTCATAAAAACGATGATAAATAGCGCATAGCCAACGACGCCTATAACGGATGCTTCCATGCCCTGTGCGACGCCCAACATATAGTTTTCGACGTTCGCTTTTTCTGCTTTGTAGTAGGCTTTAATTGCCAAATACATACATGAAAGATGCACAACGGCGTTGAAAACCCGCAATTCCGTATGTTGAGCATAGCCCAGCATATAAATTATGTAGAAAATGGCGATGAATCCTGCCAACATAAGGAGGCCGAATTGAATAGAAAGAGACCGCATAACCGACATTTTTGTTTGAATTTAAAGAGTTAAAAAATTAACGCCAGCGACCTTGAATCCACCGATGACCGCGCGGATGTGTTTGCCAGTAGCCAGGCACGTAAGCACGTCCGCGACTTGGGGTTGACCAATACCCATTTCTTTGAATATAGACGCGGTTTCGAGGTTGCCATTGCCAACTGTCGTTCACCCAAACATGATTTACCGTTGGACGTTGTGGTCTTGGTATGTCGCGGTATGTCGGTACTGTGTTCACGTAGTCGGGCGCGCAGGCATTGAAAGACAATACAATACCCATTACGAAAATTAAAATAATTGAATTTTTCATGCGCTTGTTTTTAGTAGCGCGACATTAATGTCGCGTTACGTTAACTCAAATAGCGGCGCAAAATCCACGCAGTTGTTTCGTGTTGTTGCAAAACACCCGTTAGGAAATCAACAGTCCCAACGTCGTTACTTTTCTTGGCGCAAGCCTCAATATCTTCTCGCAAAAGACCAATAACTGAGTCATGGTCATGCAACAATTCTTTCATCATGTCTTTTTGTTCGGGGTATTTATTGGGCGATTCTTTGAGTCGTGTGAGGGCTACAAATTCCTTCATTGTGCCAATTGTTTTACCGCCGAGTTTGTTGATGCGCTCCGCGATTTCGTCAATCGTTTCTTCCAATTCGGTGTATTGTGCTTGAAATAATTTGTGCAATTCCATAAAACTTTCGCCCGCCACGTTCCAATGAAATTTGCGTGTTTTGATGTACAGCGTCATTTCATCTGCTAAGACAATGGACAGCATGGTGATGCTGTCGCTTAGGTCTTTTTTGTTGATACCAATTTCTGGTTTCATTTCTTTTTTAATTTAATTGTAATAGAATAATTACAGGGCAAAAGTGAGGGAAATACTGAGGGGTGGTGTTACATAATTTTTGGAATAAATTGCGTAATTCACACATCTAATATTGGATTGACGACCATAAAAAAGGGCGACCGTGAAGGCGACCGTGAAGGTCGCCCCTACGTCTGTGCAGATGTAGGGGTGACCTTCACGGTCGCTTCACGGTCGCCCTTTTTGTTTGATAATCAATTACTTAGCCGTTCTTTTTTCAAAAATTAATTTATACAATTGCACCAAAACCAAAGGAATTAAACTCGCTACAATTGCCAAAATCCACACGTTTGTGGGCAATTCGGACAGCTTTAAAACATAACGCATTTGAGGAACAACGAAGACCAATACCGTCAATGCCGTGCAAATTAAAACAGCCAACCAGACGAATTTATTTTTAGTAATATCATTGATTAATAAGCGTGAATTAGCGGAAGACATGTTAAATACGTGAAATAATTGGGCAAAAGACAGCGTGATAAAGGCGACACTATTGGCTATTTTACTGTCCGTTTTAAGGATTAATTCGCAATAAAAAACGGCAGCAATAACGGATGCTGTAATGGCAAGAGCGAATATAACAATCATTAACCAATCTTTATTCGATACAATCGCATCTTTTGGATTGCGGGGTTCATTTTTCATCACATTTTCATTGCCTTTTCCAAGACCTAATGCCAAGGCAGGAAAGACATCCGTAACCATATTTAAAAACAAAATTTGCAAAGGCAATAGGGTAGCAGCGGGGGCAATAAAACCCAATAACGTCACGATAAATATCTCACTCAAATTGCACGAAACAAGGTAAATAACGAATTTTTGGATATTGTCAAAAATGGCTCTGCCTTGGGCAACTGCCTTCACAATGGAGGCAAAAGAGTCGTCTTTTACGACAATATTCGCCGTTTCTTTAGCGACTTGCGTGCCTCGAAGTCCCATTGCAATGCCCACATCGGCTTTTTTTAAGGCGGGTGCGTCGTTCACGCCATCGCCCGTCATTGCCACAATATTGCCCGCTTTTTGAAAAATATCGGCAATGTCCAATTTTTGTTTGGGGGTTACACGGGCGAAAACGAACGTCGAAAGTATCTTCTTTTTCCAATCCTTTGTCAGTGATTTTCCTTCGGGAATGTCCTTTCCATTGATAACATTTTGTTCCGTTTCTTCAACTAAACCCGTCTTTTGAGCAATATTAAGCGCAGTTAAAGGATGGTCGCCCGTTATCATCACGACTTTAATCCCTGCATTTCTGCAACTTAAAATGGCGGGTTTTATGTCTAATCGCGGCGGGTCTAAAAAGCCAATCATGCCGACGTACACCAAATCTGTCAAAAAATCGTCTCCTTCAATTGTCGCTTCTTCGCGGTAGCCAAATGCCAAAACACGCAGTCCTTGTGCCGCCATATTTTCGGATTCGGTTAATATGTGTTTCTGGTCCGTTTTATTTAATTCTTTAATGGTTGGGCCTAATTGTATTTTTTTGCATTTTGCTAATAAATGTTCAACAGACCCTTTTGCGGCAACAAAAGAGGACCCCTCAGTATTTTGAGCATTTTTATGCAAAGTTCCCATTATTTTCGTATCGGAATTAAAGGGTATTTCATTAACTCTTTCGTATTGTTTTCTAAAATCATCTGCCGAAGAATCCGATGTATTTGCCAGATGAATTAAAGCAATTTCAATGGGGTCGCCGAGTATTTTCTTTTTATCTTTTTTTGTTTTTTCAGTGGTGTTATTGCACAATGCCCCAATTAATTTTAATTTGTCAAAATTCTCTTTACTTGATTTAATTTCGCCTTTATCGAATAATAATTTTTCGTTTTCAATATGCACTTTTATGTTTTCTTTCGGAAAAGAAAAAGTGTCCACATAAATCTTATTTTCCGTTAAAGTACCCGTTTTATCCGTCAAAATCACGGTTGTACTGCCCAAAGTCTCCACCGACGACAGGTTTTTAACAATCACGTGCCGCTTCGCCATGTGCAACATTCCGTAAGATAAAGCGACTGTTGCGACAATCGGCAAGCCCTCAGGAAACGCCGCAATTGCCAACGCAATAGACGTTTTGATAATAGAAAACCATTCGTGTCCTTGGAGATAACCCGATAATGCGAATAAAAAACAGAGAATTAAAGTCAATAAAATCAGCTTTCTACTGAGGGCATTTAATTTTTTATCCAAAGGCGTAATTGTATCTTCCGAACTGTCCACCAAAGCCGTAATTGTCCCTAATTCTGTATGCTGTCCAATGCCCGTAATGACCGCTTTTCCGCTGCCATTAATCACCGAAGTGCCTTTGAAAACCATATCGTGTTGGTCGCCAAGTGCCGCATTTTTATCTAATGGGTCTAATTTTTTTTCCGTTGGCAACGACTCGCCCGTGAGCGAAGATTCATCACATTGCAATTGAATGAGTTCTATTAAACGCCCGTCGCCAGGCACAACATCGCCCGCTTCAAGCACCACAACATCGCCAATTGTGAGTTTTTCGGAAGGAATCTCTTGTATTTTGCTGTCTCTCAACACTTTACACAAGATAACATCCATCTCTTTCAGCGCATTCATGGAACTACGTGCTTGTAATTCCATCGAAAAACCAATGAGCGCATTGATTAAAATCACCACTCCAATGGCAATCGCTTCTACATAATCTTGAAAATAAATAGACACAGCACCGCCAAAGACCAATAAAAAAACAATCGGGCTGTTGAATTGCTGAACGAACATCAACCAAACAGGCTTTTGTTTTTGGGTCTGATACACGTTTAAACCATACTTTTTTGACCGATTTGCGGCTTCTGCCGCGCTTAAACCTGTCTCTAATTTGGTGTCAAATGTTTTTAACACATCTTCTATGGATAAGGTATGCGGGTCTTTGAAAGGGTATTTAATTTTCATCTTTTTGATTCATTTTATGCGTTCTAAAAACGCAAAAATGAGTCTGTTTGTGGTCGAAAATATTACATTGTTTTGGGAGAGAATTGCATAATTCACACTTTTTGGGCCCCCTCAGTATAAAACCCTTTTTTAACGCAAAACGCTTGATTATCGAGTTGATAATCAAGCGTTTATGATTTTTTAGGACCCCTCAGTATTTTTTTGTCATTAAGAAGGAAAAGCCTTACAATACTTCTTCAATCCACTCATCAATGCCTTTTTTATCGGTGCTAAAATTGACGCCAATACCTGTAATCAGTTTATCGGAAGCGCGATATTTACCTGCATAATCTTGTTTTTTAATTTGGTCAATGCCCTCTTGGGCAGTTTTGTTGAATTTGAATTCAAAAATATACACATCCGTCAAGGTTTGAACAACGCTATCGGCATGACCATTTGAAGAATGGACTTCGCTGTTTACGAATAGTCCCAAATATTTAAAAACCAAATGAATTAAGCCATGAAACAAGCCTTCTGTCTGTTTCTGATAGGCTTCAACGGGCAAATCAGCCAAAAGAGAATTTAGGATGGTTTCGACTTTTTCTAAATCTCGGGCAACAAAAGCTTTGTTCAAATCCATTATTGTCAAGCCTGTATGAACGCGCTGCGGATTTTTCGCCACATCATCAATTAAAAACTCATACATACTTTCGCGCACTTCTTTATTTGGATAATCTAACACCATGTCCCCAGTCATTCTATCCAGTTTTTTAATCGTCAAATAACCCGTTTGAAAGAGCAACGGAATGAGCGTAAGATTGTCGATATCATATTTGTCCAAAATTCTATTATTAACAACTGAATTTTCGACGTTGTAATACGTCAATGACCGCATTTTTTTAATCAAAAAATCGGGACTGCCCGTACTAAACCAATGATTGAAAAAAGTTTGATTGGATAGAAAATTGAGTGTACCGAATGGATTATACACCTCCGTCACGCCGTCCCAAGTGTAGCCATCATACCAAATTTTCATTTGTTTCAACAGTTCTTCACGGCTTATTTGAAGCGTTTTGACACAATCTTGCAGATAATCATCAAAATAGAATTCTAATTCCGCTTGTGTGTAGCCCGTAAGTGCCGCATATCGAGGTGCTAAAGTAATATCATCTAAATTGTTCAGATGTGAAAAAAGCGACACTTTCGCAAATTTTGAGATGCCCGTGATGAAAACCAATTCTAATAATTCACCCGAATTTTTCAGAACGCCATAAAACTCGCGTAAAATATCTCGATTAAATTTGCCTGTTTCAGCGTCTTCTTTTTCCAAAAAATCTATAATCGGTTTGTCATATTCGTCAATCAATAAAGCGACTTTTCCGTGCTTTTTTGACACTTTTTCAATCAATTCTTTGAATTGTAATTTATAAGTCGTTTCTATTAAACGCACTTTATAATGTTTTGCTAAACGATTCAGTTCCCTAATAATCGCGCTTTCTAAACCGATTTGCTTATAACCCATGTCATCAAATGAAAAATGCAGCACAGGATTTTTTTTTGACCAATCCCAATTGTTTTCTATCCAAAGCCCTTCAAACACGGCTTTATTACCCAAATAGAGTTCTTTGAGCGTGGAAATCAATAAAGATTTGCCAAAACGACGAGGGCGAGACAAGAAATAGTAAGCGCCTGTTGTCACTATTTGATGAACAAGCTGCGTTTTATCTACATAGACACAATTCTTTTCTCGAAGCTGCACTAAAGTCTGTATGCCAATTGGTAAGTTTTTCATGCCGCAAAGATAAGTAAATTTAGAATTAAGTGACTCAAATTATTACTAAAACAAGCTAAAACACGACTTTTTGCACCTTTTTATTGCAAAATACTGAGGGGTCCTCTAAATTATTCTCCCATCTTCCATCTCAATAATGCGGTGCGTTTTTTTAGCAAATTCTTGGTCATGCGTCACGATAAGCATGGTTTGATTAAATTCCTTTGACAAACGTTGAAAAATATCAAATACCAAATCACTGTTTTTTTTATCCAAATTGCCCGTTGGCTCATCGCCCATAATGAGTGCAGGGTCATTGATTAAAGCGCGGGCAATTGCCACTCGTTGTTTTTCACCACCTGATAATTGATTCGCTCTTTTATTCGCTAAGTCTTTGATATCCAACATATTGAGTCGTTCCAATGCGCGTGCTTCTATTTCTTTTTCCGAAAATTTATTCAACTTTAAAGCGGGTAACATCACATTTCTTATTACCGAAAATTCGGGCAATAAATAATGAAATTGAAATACAAAACCGATTTTTTCATTGCGGACTTGCGCCAATTTTGTATCACTTTTATGCGCTATTAATGCGTTGTCAATCAATAATTCACCTTCGTAATTCGTATCCATTGTGGACAGAATATACAATAAAGTTGATTTTCCGCAACCCGATTTTCCGACAATTGACACAAAATCACCTTTATTAATTGAGAAATTAACGTCGTCTAATACTTTTACTTTTGTCGGGTCAGTGAAGTATTTAATGATGTTTTTTGTTTCTAAAATCGTGTCGCTCATTATGAATTAATTCATTAAAATAGGTGAAAATACTGAGGGGGTGCTTAAACACGAATTTTATCGAATTTTACGAATTACACGAATTTTTTAGTGTAAAAAGAAATTCGGACAAAAATACGCGTATGATAAAAACAGAATCTTTGGTATTGACAAAAGAAATCGTCAATCTGATGACAGAAATTGACGAATTTAAAGGTGCGTGGTTGGCTTTAGGCAATATCGCACCTGACCGATTGTTGCAGCTTAGAAAAGTCGCAACGATTGAAAGTATTGCATCAAGTACCCGTATTGAAGGCAGTTTGTTGACTGACCAACAAGTAGAAAAATTGATTGTCAATCTTAAAATTCAAAAATTTGAAACCCGTGATGAGCAAGAAGTGGCAAGTTATGCGGTTGTGATTTTTTACTTTCAATAATTGTAATTATGTTTATTTATAATAAAATTATAAAGCGTATTTAATTTCAAATCAAATATTTGTAAATAAATATTAAAGCCACCGTACCGTCGTTAAAACATTTTTCATTCCTTCAAATTTCATTTTAGAGACTTGTCTCTACGGGATTTAGGCAATAAAAAAAACGCTACATGATGACCAAAATCATCATGTAGCGTAAAGTATCTAAATAAAATTTGCTACCCAAGGCCCGATTTTAAGGCTTGTACTGAGAGGTCTCTTTTTTGAATTAAGAATTACTGTTTGACGTGTTCTGAAATAGCATCAAATATTGACGTCCCTTAATTGTCCCCCTTCTCTTCTTTTGCTGCCTTCGGTGGCTGCGTGAGGAGGATGCCGATATTGAAGAATCCGCCATTGGCGGAATTGTAATTGAAAAACCGTTTTGAAGCGTCTTCCAATCAATTGGAAATTTTAAGCAAAAAGCCCGTTTACACTTAGTAAAAGGGCGATAAATAGCAATTTTTTAAGCACTTGCATGGTGTTCGTTTTTTTAAATTGACTCATTTTGGTTTGCGATTAAACGTTCATCCCTTTTCCATCCAACTTAAAAAAGGCTTCACTTTTAAGCGCGCAACAAGGACTATTTCGGGTGTAGGAACCGCTAAATATACAATAATTCTTTGATTAAAATAGCCTTCTGCATTTTTTATCGCGTGCCTATTCACAATCATTTGTCGGTTAAGGGATGAAGTAAGAAATAAACAGAGTAAGGTACGACACGCCTATTGTCCCTGTTCGTTTTTTTTATCAAAAAAGAATTGTGTAACTTTGCCGAATGTTTTTCAATCAAAAAGAAAGAAATGAGAAAAGAATTCAACACAACAGGTACTTGCTTTCCGCATCTTCATTACATGGCAGACGTATCTGCTAAGTTTGATTTTGCAATTAGTTTGGTGGAAAAGGGGAAATATTTCGCCATCAATCGCCCGCGTCAGTACGGTAAAACGACGATGTTGGAAAGTCTGAGCCGTGCGTTGATAAAATCAGACGAATGGCTGGTTTTTAATATCAGTCTTGAAGGAATTAGTAGTGAAACATCTGCCGATAAGCTAAGTTTTAGTCGGGCTTTCATCAAATTATTGGCTGATGAAATGGTGAATCGGGGCAATTCTGATATGGCAAGTTTTCTAAATAAAAAAGCGCAGGAAGTCTCTAATTTAGAAGATGTATCAGCTGTCATTACACAATTAGTCAACAAAGCCCATCGAAAGGTCGTGCTGTTGATTGATGAAGTTGACAAAAGTAGCAACAATCAATTGTTTCTCGACTTTCTTGCCTTGTTACGCAACAAATATTTGCGCCGTCATACGACTACGGATGCGACTTTCCATTCTGTTGTCTTAGCGGGCTTATACGATGTCAAATCCTTGCGCCTTAAACTGGGACTCAACCAAGAAGCCAAATACAATTCGCCGTGGAATATTGCAGCTGATTTTAACGTCGTCATGGAATTGCAGCCCAACGAAATAGTGCCGATGTTGGAAGATTATTGTCAGGAGCAGAATGTGACCATGAATACTGAGGGGGTCGCTCAGGCGCTGTTTTACTACACGGCGGGCTATCCGTTTTTGGTCAGTGCGTTGTGTAAAATCGTTGATGAAGAGATTATGTCTAAAAAGACGGAACGGATTTGGACAGAATTTGATATAGAAACAGCAGCAGATAAATTGATAAAAGCGGAACGCAGCACGACGAATTTTGATACTTTGGTTAAAAACTTAGAAAATAGCCCCGAACTCTACGACTTAATTTATCGCTTAGTCATTGAGGGCGAATACATACCCTATAATTTGCACGCTCCTGTTGTCAATTTTGCTTTGCAACATGGCATAGTTGGTAACAGTCCCGAAGGTTTGGTGATTCACAACCGTATTTATCGAGAAGTTATTGCCAATTATATGACGGTAAAAACAATTGTTGAACGTAAATCACTCAATATCGAAACCGCCGCCGCCTATCTTTTGGATAATAACGCACTCAATATGCGAAAGGTGCTTTTGAAATTTCAAGAATTGATGAAGATTGAATACAGCAAAAAAGACGATAGTTTTATTGAACGCAATGGGCGTCTCATCTTTTTAGCGTTCTTGAAACCGATTATCAATGGCAAAGGTTATGCGTTCAAAGAACCCGAGATTTCGGAAGAAAAGCGTATGGATATTGCGGTCAGTTTCTTTCAACACAGATACATCATCGAACTTAAAATGTGGTATGGCAACGCCGCGCATAAAAAAGGTTTGGTTCAACTCGGCGATTACTTAGCCCGCCAAAATCAACCCGAAGGTTATTTGGTTATTTTTGAACAAAACGTAACGAAAACGTGGAAAAAAGGTTGGATTCGAGCGAATGGAAAAAAAGTGTTTGCGGTGTGGGTCTGAGTAAAAAAACAAAAAGCCCATGCAAAACACGTTGCATGGGCTTTTATACTGAGGGGTCCCCTTTTGTGAATTCTTCGGAGAAATCCGCACGCGGGCGGCGTAAGAATTGGAAAGTGTATTGTGTAATCTCAAATATTTTTCGCAATATTGCACGACGGAGCATTCAACTTTCAACTGTTACGCTTAACGAACAAACCAATGTCAATGAAAAAATCTAAAGACTACGCACCCTATCTATATGCCTTTCTCATTGCTGTCATCGGCGTCGCCTGGCGAAATTTATTCTTCAAATCAGGTATTTTATTCCGCGCTACCATCTATTTTTCTGTTATTGTGGGTATGTGGCGTTTTATTGAATGGCTGCTAAGGCGTTCTGAAAATAAATGGGTGCAGTGGGTTTATGTGCTTTTGGGCATCAACATTTACAGCGGTTTTTACCTCGGTTTGGATTATTATTTCTTTCACTTAATTACCACTTTTTCGGGACTTAGCCCTTGGGATTTAGCGCAGTCCCTATTTTTAATTGGTGTTGTCGCCACCATTTTTATAGAAAGTGTTGAATGGTCAAGAGCGCGGGAAAAAGCTCAGATAGAGAATTTAACCCTGCAATCTGAAAATATTGAAGCACAATTCAAGCTTTTAAGAGAACAAGTCAATCCTGAATTTTTGTTCCAATGCTTAACAACCTTACAAACGATGGTGCGGTTAGACGACCCGCAAACGGAAGGCTATATTTTGAAATTGGCGGATGTTTATCGGCAAACATTAAACAAAGAGAAAAATATCGTGACTTTACAAGAGGAATTAGCCCTTTTGCGGGCGTATATGTTCCTCATGCGGTACGGACGTGAAGCGGCTATTCCTTTTGATGTAACCGTTTCGGATGCATCGCTCGACTATCACTTACCCGTTTTTGCCTTGCAGTTGTTGGGTGATAATTGTATCAAGCACAATACCTTTTCAAAAGAACAACCTTTGCATATTCGGCTCTTTCAAAAAGACGCTCAAAGCATCACAATGACCAGTAATTATCAGCGCAAAGCCGACCCCGAATCATTCGGTATGGATATAGAACATTTAGAAATGCGCTATGCCATGGAAGGGATAGACGATGCGGTATTTATTGAAAAAGGCGACACCACGTATTCAACGACCTTAAAACTATTTTAACGATGTCTTTCGCCCAATATCGCCGTCATTTTTTATCAAATCTGGAAAAGTATCTACCTTTTCTCTATCCCCTATTGATGCCTATTATTACGCTGTTTGCTTTCAAAATACCGTTTCAAACTTTTGAAAATGCGCTATGGTATTGGCTATTTACGGGCTTCATTGACTTTATAATTTTAGTATTGGTTCAAAAGGCAGTCTATTCAACAGCTTACTCTAAAACAATTAGGTGGTTAATTGTCTGTGTTATTGGTTGGTTATTTATTCTTGTTTACCTGTTTTTGGAGTACAATATCTTTCATTTTACAGCTGCATTTAGACAGCCAAATACGTGGTTTACGGCATTGAAAACCTCTCTGAATATACCTATTTTAATCGCTTTGATTGAAAGCATCAAATCAGCCGCCGAGCGCAAAAGGATTCATATAGACAATATTGCCTTGGAAAATGAAAATGCTAAAGCCCAATTTAACCTATTGCTTCAACAAATAAATCCGCATTTTTTGTTCAATTGTTTAACCGTTTTGCAAGCGATGGCGCGGAAAAAGGATGTGCGGACGGAAGAATTTATCGTAAAACTGGGAGATGTCTATCGCCAAACCTTAAAAACGGATAAAGGCATGGTGACGCTGAAAGAAGAATTGGATTTTTTTAATGCCTATATGTATCTGATGACTTTGCGGCAAGAAGAAGCTATTTTTGTGGAGGTACAGGTGTCGGATGAATCCTTGGCGTATCGGCTGCCCGCTTTTTCGTTACAATTGCTTGCTGAAAATTGCATCAAGCACAATATTGTGTCAGAAGCCAAGCCTTTGTACGTGCGTTTGTACCAAAAAGACCCCAAAACCTTAACGATTTCAAATAATTATCAGCCTAAAACTGTGAAAAGTGAATCCTTCAACATTGGTATTAAAAACCTGAAAAAACGGTACGCTTTGGAAGGTATCGCGGAGGGTGTGCAAATTGAACAAAATGAAAAAATCTATTCAACAACCATTAAGTTAATTTAACAAAATGAAAATCCTAATCGTAGAAGACGAGCAAAAAACGGCACTTTTGCTCAAAGAATTTATTGAATGGCATCCGACTTACACCGTGACGGCTATGTGCGACAGCGTTGAATCGGCGGTGAGTTACTTGCGGCAACATCAACAAGACTTAGATGTGGTTTTTATGGATATTCAATTGTCTGATGGGCAATCTTTTGAAATATTCGATAAAATAGCCGTCAATTTACCCGTCGTGTTTTGTACATCTTACAATGAATACACGCTAAAAGCCTTTAAAAACCACGGTATTGACTATATTTTAAAGCCATTTGATGCTATAGACATTCGCCAAACGATTGCTAAAGTGGAGGCATTAAAAGGGAATTTTACGGCACATACCGCGCATTCTTTGAACTTCAAAGAGGTTTTGACGGAAAAACCCACTTATCAAACGAGTTTCTTAATTCGCTTCCGCGAAAAAATATACCCCGTTTTGGTGTCTGATGTTGCCTTTGTTTATCTGGAAAATGAAACGGCTTATTTGTATAATTTCAAAGGCGAAAAACATCCCGTTTTTAAAACACTCGATGAAATCGAAAACGTCGTTTCACCCGACCAATTTTACCGCATTAACCGCCAAATGCTCATCAATAGAAAGTCCATTAAAGAGATTGAAACCTATTTCAATCAAAGAATCGTGGTGCATCTAACCGTGCCAATACCCGAAAAAGCCCTCGTCCCACGCTTAAAAGTAGCCCCTTTTTTAAGTTGGATTGAAAAGAGTTAATTAAATTAAAAATTAAAAATTAAAGCGCGAGACACGTCAAGCATTAACTTAATTCTTAATTTTTAATTCAAAAAAGGACCCCTCAGTATTGGCGGGCAAAACCGACTAATACCGCCTTTATTTCTTCAAAGCCGACACATCCATCTCAAATTTTACCGTCTTGACCGCCCATTGCGGCATCGTCGGCATCGTTTCTTCGGATTCCATGACGAGGCGCTCGGTCTCTTCTCCCCGCATTTTTCTGCGCGGATGTTGCCCATCCAATTGATGCAATTGCGTTATCTCAAAGGGCAGCGTCGAGACGTATATTTTGAGGTAATTGTTGAATTTATCCCATTTATCGTCAAAAATATAGTTGCCAAAATACAAATTGAACGTGGTATTGAAGACATTAATCGACTTCGACGGCGCCAGAGGTTTCGCAATCGGACTTTTTTGGAAAATCTTGGTTTCAATACCAAACACTTCCGAGAGCCAAATACCCGAAATATAAAGCGTGTCCGTCGGATGGTTGTTAACAATCTGAACGCTCAACGATTCGTCCCAAAGGTTCAATTCAAAACTTGGATTATACCTGAATTTACCCATCGGACAACTGATTTTTTCAACCTTACGAAGGTCGGATGTTGTGCCTTTGAACGTAAAATTGAAGGACAAATAATCCAGAAGCGGGTCGGCAGCCGCTTCACTTTTCTGATTTTTGATAAATTCCCAACGGCTCGCGTCGGCGAGTTGCTGCGTGATTTTCTCAAAAGCCGCATCCGTTCCTGCGCCGTCCAACAATTCTACCAACGGTCGGGCGGGTGCATCGGGGCGGGCGATGAAAATTTTGGACCCCTCAGTATTCAGCACATAATCGGCTTCCGCAAGGCTTGAAACGGCTTTAAGCGCCGCATTTTCCAAAACAGCCGCGTTCATTTTGGTGTATTTATCCCAATTTGACGCTATTTTGGGCGCCGCGCAAGCAATTTTAAGCGTTTGTTGCATAAATTTCCCCGTTGCTGCTTTGTAATTATCGCTTCGGCGAATGCGCTTTTTCTCGTCGGGTATGGGCGTCTTCTTCTTCGACTCGATGTCTTCGATGTCAAAAATCAAGACGCTGCAATCGTGATACACGTGTTCGACGGTTGCGGCTTCGACCTGATTATTTTTGTGCGGTAGCGTGACGAAGACCGTTGCGCCTTTATAAATGCCGTAAATCGACCCCATGCTCATTTCCCAACGGTTTTTGTCTTCGCGGAAACTAACCGTTGCTTCGACGCGCGTTTGCGGAGCGCCGCCCAAAAACGGTTGAAAAAGGGTGGTTCCAACGGCGTAAAACTGCGGTGTTTGCTGTTTTTCGGGTAACAAGACGCCGATGATTTTGCGGTGAATCAAATTGCGCAAATCGTAGTAAGTCAATTTCCCATCGCTGTTTTCCAACAATTCCATCAAAAATCGGCTAAAATGACCGTGACCATCGCGTTCTTTTGCCGTTTCGTTGCTGCCACACGCGGCCATTTGAACGTGCTTACCTTGCGGAAAAACCACGTCAAGCGCGTTTTTTGCGGCGGCATTGTCGGCAACCGTTTTCTCGGAAATATCGTCCGCAAAGATGAGTTCTTCCCACGGGCGCAACGGAAAGAGCGTGCCGCCTCGGTCTGTTTCGTCGAACCGAATCATGCGTTCTTTGTCGGCGCTTTTTTCGGCGGGTCCGTTAACTGAGCGGGTATTGTCGCCGCTGTGGCAGCTATCGAAGAGCGTTAGGATGTGGCAACCGTTTGATTTTGTTGCCAATTGATGCATCAGCCACCGTTGTTCTTTGTCGCTGATGAGACCCGAGCCATCAAATTTGGTGTCGTAACACGTGAGGCATTCCGAGGCATCATTGAGAGAATCGCTTCGGAAAACGGGCTGCGCAGCCTGCAAAACACCGTGTCCCGCAAAATAGAAAATGCAGACGTCGTCCGCCGTGGCTTTTGCAAAATGCTTTTGAAAGTTAGCAACAATCTCCGCTTTGGTGGCTTGGCTGTCCAATAATTTAACGATTTGGGTGGCTGGCACTTTGAGCTTGGACAAGAGGTATTGTTCAAAGCGATTGATGTCGTTGACGCAGCCGCTTAGGGTCGTAATACCTGCGTCTTCATACCGATTAAGTCCGACTAATAACGCGAATGTTTTCATTTTTTAACGATTTTTAAGTGAAAAATAGGGTTTATACTGAGGGGTCCTGTTTTTGATGTGGTGTCCTATTTTTTTGTTTTTGAACGTGCTTTTTCTTTTGAATCAGCCTTATATTCTTTTTCAATTACGGAAAGAAGCGTTAAAACATCGGCTTTGATTTTTTGATTTTCTATTTTAAACTCCTCGTCTCCAATGATAAATATAGCTTTTTTATCCGCCAAAACCAAATATTTGCCGTGTATAAAACTAACGCGATTGACAATTTCACGCTTTTTTGCTGATAAGTATTGCAGTTTTTCAAAAACATCTTCCATTCTATCTTTTGTCAACAAATCTTTAATTTCATTAATATCCCAATGCGTCACCTCTACTTTATCATCAGATACTGAGGGGGCCTTAAACGGCATAATCTTCTCCCCTACTTCTACATCATCCAACATAGATAAAATGGCCGCGGTAATTCTGTTTCTACGTATATTAGCTTCTGAACTGCTCAAAAGCCCTAAGTTTTCCTCTTTTTTAATGGAAGCATACTCCCCTTTTTTCATAAAAATGGCATTTCTAAGGTCATCATCACCCAAAGAAGTTACCCAAGTTTCAAAGATATCTAAAGCCTTATTGAGCTTTGAGTTAGCAATTAAATCTTTTATCTGCTCCTTCGTTTCATCACCCGCGCCCTTGACTTTCACGCCTAAATGTTGCGTTTGCACCCACCTATTGTCACCAATGCGCGCCCAATCGTCCCGTTCTTCAACGACTGAAACTTCTGTCCCACGCACGTGGCTGCCAACAACTTTAGCGTAAGTATTCGGTTCGTCATATATACGCGCCGATTCTGCATTGATAACGGCTTTTTTACCCTCAACCGCCCGCGTCACCTCAATAATCCCCTCCAAAACGACCTCTTTAAGGCGCTCTTGACCCTCAATGTGTTCAATCGTTGTTATTTTCACACCCAAAAGTTGTATATCTTCAAACAGTGGTTCAACTGTAAACATCCATTCTGTAAAGCTGTCTTTATCAATCGTTTGACGACTGTTACTTAGTCCGTTAATTTTAAAACTGGCGACCTCAGTTGTGTTCAATAAAGTAACCTCCATATCATCCGAAATATTGATGTCTTTCTGCACAGCATTAAGCGTAAACGGCACTTCATCGGCGTTGCCCAAAAATTTTTCATCATCGTAAGCTATCCGAACAGCGCATTGATACGCTTGACCTAATACCATATTTTCAGGAAAATCGTACAATAAACGCCCTTTTTTTGGTTTTATACTGAGGGGTCCCTTTTCAACGGGCGGCGCTGAATAAGTTGTGTCGGCACCCGTCAAAGCGGACACATCGAGTTCAAACTCTACGGTTTTGATTGCCAAAGGCGCTTCTACTACCGCTTCTTTAACGTCTTGAATACCCTTTTGCGGGGTACTTTTTCGCGTGGCTTCTTGACGCGGATAATCTAAATCTTGTTGCTGATAATCCGCAACATCGAAAGGATTACGGGCGACGAACACCTTGAAATAATTGCTAAACTTATCCCATTTATCAGAAAAAACATTGTCTTTAAACATGAAATTAAACGTTTCATCATAGACATTAACCTTTTGATTCGGCTCGATAGGGACAGCACGAGGCGTCTTATTAATAATCGCATTGTCAACGCCAAACAATTCTGACAACCACGCACCCGCAACATAAAGCGTGTCAGTAGGGTGATTGTTGACGATTTCGATGGACACAGGGTCGTTTCCATAGTTGCCCTCCCCTTTAAAGGCCTCGTAAGTCTTAATTGGACAAGTTATTTTGTCCAATAGCATCAGATTGGTTGTTTTATCCAAATAATTAAGTTTAATCGTCAGATAATCCAATAATCTATCTAATTCCCCCTCACTCCTTTGCAATCTGATGGATTCCCAACGATTTATAGCGTTTAATTGCTCAAAAACAAGTTGAGTAGAGCGGTCAAAATCATTATTACCTATCATCTCAACAAGCGGTCGCGCGGGTGCATTTGGAGCCGCAATGAAAAATTGGGACCCCTCAGTATTCAGCACATAATTAGCCGCTTGAAGGCTGTCAACCTGTTGAATATCAATCAATTTCCGTTGATTGTCTTCGTAATTTAAAAGTCTTTTCCAAGCTTGAGCCAGCGACTCTTCTGCGCAAAACACCCGAATGCGTTTTAAAGGCGCCGCCGTTTTTTGTGCCAACTTCTGCCCTTCCGAAAACCACAACTGCCGCCCCACCGCATCTTCAATATCGGACATAGAAATCTGCAAATCCGTCATTTTCTGCGGAATATCAGCCAAACTATGCGTCATTTCGGATTCAATCCAGACTTGCGTAAAGGCTTGATTGGCCGCCGCATACGAATCTTCGGGGATGCCATCCGCGTTTTCAGGCAATTTCAAGACCTCCAAAAGTTGCCGCCGTACTTCCTGCACGGACTGCGTAAACTGCGGATTGTTCAAAGCCAAAGCCCGTTCAACCGAAAAATCGTCGCGCAGCAAACCGCGCCAATGCGTCGGAATTTGCCCTTTTCGGAACCAATCGAGACGCAACAACAGCCGCAAAGCATCGCCCCACAAACGGTTTTGCTCCCATTCGCTCAAATCTTTGTTTTTAGCAATCACTTCATCCGCGTACAAGCGCGTCAATTCGTAGTAAATTTCGGGGTACAAAGCCGCCGCACACAACCACCGATAACCACCGTCGCGGAGATAGAAATACAACAAATTAAGCTGATTGCCTTCATCAGGCGTCGGCGTCTTCCAAGCGGGCAACGAAAGGGACCCCTCAGTATTTTCACGTTTTGGACGCTCCGAAACCGTAAATTCCGAGACATTCGGCGTTCGCGGTTCAGGATTATTGATTTGCCAATACGTCGGTGTATGGTGTTCCGTGCCGTGCCATTGCTTGGTTAAACTCTGAAAACCACGTCCATTTGCGGGAATAACGGGGAATAATTGCCCAATTGCCAACTCTGGCTTGCCCCAATCGTTGGTTCCCCGTGGACTCAAAACCGCCGTTTCGCGCCACGTTTCCCAAATTGATACCGCCAACGCCGACGGTTCCAATTGAGTCGGCTTCAACAACGTTTCGGCGTTGCCAACGATAAACAAGCGCGCATCGGCGTATTCGCCTTGCAATTGTTCCAAAGGCACGTGCGTTCGGGGATTATTGCGCGCGCGCCAGCAAACGGCGGGCGTAATGTCGTAGTAATAAAACGAGACATTCAAATCGCGGCTGTTCAATTCTGCCGCAAGGTCGGCGTAAAAAGCCGCCAAGTGGTCGCGGTTGCTTTGTTGCTCAATGAGCATCAAATACTGTGGGGTCTGCCGCTTTTGTTTCAAGACAAACTTCGGAATGCCGCCCGATTGAATCGTCTGTTTGATACTCGCTTTAATGTCCCATTCGGTGCTTTCTACCCATTTTTTCTCGCGTAAAACGGGCAAAACGGCGTCAAATTCTGCCAAATTCCAAAATCGAATCGGATTGCGCGGAAACGACAGCTCAATATTAATGGGTCCTTTGCGCTGTTTGAGCGACGGCGACGGCGTAAACGCATCGCGCGTTGCCGACGTATTTTGAGGTGCAACGGGCGGCGGCGGCGGCAGCGGTTCGATTGGCTGATTGCTGTTGTCAATCGGCTTTACAGGTGGCTTATCTTTGACTGTTTCAAGCGGTTCCAATTGCGCAATCAGATGCTCCGTCCGTCTTTGAATAACAACCGCCCATTTGTCGAACCACTCGTAAAACAGCTTCTGCTGCGGCGAATTTTGGCACACCAAAGCCGCTAATTGCGCTTTTAGGTCGCTTATACTGAGGGGTCCTTCCCACCGGTTTGTGAAGTAACGATGGACTTTCAACATATCACCCACGCCCACAAGAAAGCCTTGCCGATGGAGTTCATCGAGCAAAAAGCTGAATTTTGGCGCAGATGGCGCTTGTTTTAAGTCGTTTATCATGTTTTTTCTGCATTTAGTTGGCTAAAATTGAAGCCCTTGCATTAGCCACATCATTACTTGCTTGTTTCCGTTGCCTTCATCTTTAGATGGAGGAATACAATCATTATTCTCCATCTAAAGATGAAGGCAATGGAAACAAGCAAGCGGCTACAATCGCGCTTTCAAAAGTTCTCTAATATCCGAAAAGAAGCGCTCCTCATTTTCGGGGACAATGGTATTGCTATCAAATTCTTCACCTTGGAACACGCCTTTAAACACATTAATTTTCCACGCCTCAATGTCTTTTTGCTTGATTTTACTAAAATTTGTCAAACTAACAATTTGTTTGGTGTCCTCCTTTGCGGCATTTTCAAAATATTGGGTAAACGCGTCTTGCTCGCTCGACGTGACGCGGGTCGTGATGATGATGAGTTTTTCGGTCAATTGTTCGACCAATTCTCTGCTAAATTGAGTGGTGTAATAATCCCAAAACTTGCCCCAATTGTCCGTCCATTCGGCATCCGTCAACTCGTGGTGAATGACTATAAATTGATTATCGGGAATGCGTTTCGTCAATGACCACGTTCTGTCGGCGTTTTCTCTGCCAAAACCACCTTTTCGGCAATATTTATCGGCTAATTCCAATTGGCATTTGGTCAAGTCGCTGAATTCGGCATTCGGCAACTCCAAAGTCGTCGGCGTTTGAATGCCCAATTCTTCGGGCAAGGTGTATTTCACAAATCGGGTGAACAAATCGAACGGACAATGCTTGCTTAATCCGTGAATAAAAACAAAAAGTGGCTGCGGACTGTCTTGCTTTTTTTTCAATCCTGCCAAAAAAAAATGTGCTTGTGCGCGCCTATCGCACAGCAAATACGCATGACTTGGAATGCCCATATTTTTAGCCGTAATCACCGTCTCTTTAGGCTGCGAAAGACTCGGCTGAATGACTTGTTTCCATTTCAGAAAAGTAGATTTCGACAGCTCATTTTTATCCTTATTTTCGGGATATTTTAGCTCAAATACTGAGGGGTCCTTCTGCGTCAAGTCGGGCGTCTCCGTAGCCATCCGAAAATCACCACTACCGCGACTGCCCATTGCAATAAAATCGCGCGTGGTCTCGAAAGCCGTCATTAAATCATTGATTTTCAAGAAGTTACTGTAAAAAAAATGCGCAAATGTCGAAGCATACGCGTCCCCGACGGGTTGGTTAGTGCAAATCAAAGCATCCGCATTTTTGAGAAAAAACTGGGCAGAATCTTCACTATCACAACCATTGATAAAGACCAATTTGAGGTTGCGAAAAGAAGCCATAAAAGCGGCTAACTCACCATAAGGCAGCGTAATTTGTTTTTTTTCATTCTCAACGACCACGTCGTATTGCAAACCTTCGGGCGAAGCATGACCGGCATAATGAAAAATCAACAGCGGATTTGTCCCTTTTTCGGCATAACTCCGCAACCAATCCAAGGTCAATCCAAAAGCCACGTGCGGATTGCAGCCATTGCTCATAATGACCTTCTGAACATTGTCGCGCTCAGTAGTGAGTTGCCCCAGGTTCGCCGCAGGCGTGAAGGCTAACAAAACATCGGGAAGGAGGAGGATGTCGTTCATAGCGTCAAGCTGTCAATAAATTTTATCAATTGGGTGTTGTCTTCCTTGTTTTTTGCCAAAAGCGAAGCCGCTTGTTTGAGTTCTTCTTTGGTCTGATTGTCCAAAACGCTGAGGTATTGCAACCAATTGAGCATTTCTGAAATGCCCGGGTTTTTGCGCAGTCCTTGCGTATCGCGAATTTTGACAAACGTGTCAAGGAGTTTCGCCTGAATGTCTGCCGAAGGTAATTGCCACTCCTGCCCTTTCAAAATGGCGTTCAGTACGTCATTTTTAGGAAAAATCAAGTGGAAATACGCACAGCGCCGCATAAAAGCATCGGGCAGATTTTTCTCCGAATTGCTCGTTAACAACAAAAAAGGGCGAATATTTTTGTCGTTTGAACACTGAAACACGCCGTTTTCATCAAAAACGGGCTGCGTAATCCCCAATTCTTTCAATTCCAACTTCTCGCCCCATCCTTTGTAGCTTCGGATGTCCGCCAAAGTCGCTTCTTCGATGCGAAACTTCAAATTCTCCACTTCATAGAGTAAATCGTTGGGAAAATCACGCGGTGCTTTATCCACTTCGTCAATCAAAACAACGCAGCGTTGCCCATTCGACGACGCCATAATCGCTTGGCCGAGCGCCGTAAAATGGATGTAATCCAAGACATTCACCTCCTTGTTTTGCGCATCCCGAAAGTGTCGAATGGCATCGTAGCGATAGAAAAGGTCGCGGGCAGAAGACGTCGTTTTGACATCAAAGCGCAAAAGATGCGGAAACACGCCTTTGTAAGCGTCCTTTTGAATCCAAAAAGCGCATTGGGTTTTGCCACAACCAGGCTCGCCCGTCAGCAACAGCGGCATGGTTAGTTTGTAAGCCACCTTTACGGCGTTGATTAATTCGGGACTTGGAATGTACTTGCTCATATTGGTTAGTTTTTACTTTTTAGTAGGTAAAATAATTGATTTTCAAGGTTTGTATAACTGTCTTCAAAGGTATTTGTTGAAGCATTTTTTTAAGAAAAAGTCACACTGCAAATCCTTTAAAATCTGCAGATGATGGCAAAGAAGATGAAAGTTCGGCTAAATATAGAATTTTGCATCAAAAATAAGGTAAAGAGTTGCGAATTAAAATGCATAAAAAAACGTATCAGACGACTCATGGAAAGTAGTAAGTGGGCATCTTTAATTTCTTTTCTAAAAAAAGGACCCCTCAATATAAAACCCAAAAACGGCTCCAAACACGGCGAAAAAAACGCCGAATGCCTCTTGACGCTCGGAATTTTCGATACATTGGGAACGCAAATTAAATAAAAGCACATTTTTTTCTTAACACATAGACACATAGGGCACATAGGGCACATAGTTTTTCTCTTTAAAGATATGTCTTAAAGCGTTTTATGTATAAAATCTATGTGTCCTCTGTGCCTATGTGTTAAAAAAGAAATCACACTTTTATTTATTTCATGTTCCTAAGACTTAAATACATACCAAAATAATTAATCTTTTCCGTCCTCGGGCAATTCAGATGGCGCATCGCCACCTTTCAAACCCAAAAAATTATCGCTCGATACAACCTTAACGCCCTTCACTCTTTCTACCTGTAGCCGTGCGTTTCCTGCTGCTTGACCGCCTTGTTGCGCGGCATCAAGATTTTCGTTAAAGCCTTGTGCATCCTCATTTGTGGCAATTGTGCGGGTAATTTCTTCCGATAGAGCGGTGAAAATCAGTTCCAAATTTGTCATATTATCCCGAAGATTTTGGCGCTCTAACCCTTTAATCTTTGCGTGTTCGGATGGATTTAAGCCAAAAGTTCCTTTTGCAATCGTAGCGGTTAAGATGGAATAGTCTTGTCCGTCTTTCACGCCTCGATTTTTCCATTCGTCGGTCAATTCCTTTCGCACTTCAATCGTTTTTAGACGTTGAGCCACCCACTCTTTTGAATAACCTTTAGCGGTGTAGATTTCGGTGAGTCGCTCAAATCCTAACTCGGGGTTTTCGGCTTCAACAATCGCTTGTTTGCCCACTTGCGCCAACCACAATTTGAATGGCTCGGCTTTCGGCGAAGCCACGGACATGAGAATCCGAAACACCCCCTCAGTATTGGCGCAATCCGTTTTGTAGTTTTTGCCGTCCGACGCCGTTGTTTTCAGTTGCAACCAAAACGGTTGTAACTGACTCTCCCCAATCAAATTCTTCTTAACCTTAGTCCAATATTGACTTGGCGAAGTGGTCTCAATTAGTACCGAAATAATGTCGATAACGGCGAAATACATCTCGCCCGCGTGTTCAACGCGGCGAATGGGTTTATTCTCAAATATAGCTAATTGATTTTCCATTTATTATTCTAAAAAAATTGAACAAATGTATCTTTACCTATTTATATAAAGATATAAAGATTTCTTTTATTTGCTTTGAGACCTGCCTTTTAGCCATTCTTCGCAGTAGCTTTTAGCCCGATGTTCAATGCTTTCGCGGTGTTTTTCTGCGTCAAAAGTGTTACTTAAACCCGATTCACTATAAAACTTCAAATAATCATTGCTGGCTCTTTCAAAAAACTGCTCATATTGATTTGGATATTCGGCTTTAAAAGCATCAATATCGAAGCCTTTTTTAAACGTCGGTTTGCCTTGAACTATCCGATTCAATCCCTCATTGAAAGGCGTAACAATACTATTTGGCATATGAATCTTCATTGTCGTTGGTTCAATTGTCTTAGCTGTTTCGGGCGTTCCCTCCGCCGATAAAGCCGATAAAGCCTCAAAAGCCACGTGATTCATGGTCTTTGACATCAAGCGCTTGTCAATTTCGCTCCTTTGCATCAAGCGGCGTTTTTCTAAGGTCCCCTCAGTAAAGCGGGCATGAAGGGCGTCTTCGGTCAATCTGCCGTTTTTGAACCAATTGACAAATGCGCCTGCTTTCTCTTTCGACTTTGTTTTCGTTTCAAAAAACTGCCACATTATTTGAAAATAGATGTCTTCAAATCCCCGCAGTGGTTCGTACTTAACTTTAGGATGCGTCAAAATTGTATCGAGAATAAAACCTGCATTGATACTTTTGTCATTCAAAAAAGTAAAACTCTTATACTGCTCCACAGTCAAACTATCCAATTGCTGTTTTCGGCTTGCCGATAAAGATGTCTTTATATCTTTATAAATCGCGTCCGATTCTAATGGTGCCGCCAAAGCAAGGCGCTCGCTCAAGGTGGTTAGAATATTGAGCGAAGTGGGTTGTTCCGTCGGTTCGTTGTCAAAAATGGTAAATTCAAGGCTGATTATCTTCTTGCCGTCTTTCTCCGCTTCCCGATAAGTGAACCTAATATCCGTATATTTTTCCAACTCTTCCCTTGAAGGTTCTAAAACCCACCGCTTAAATTCGTAGTATTCTGGATATTTTTTTTCTATTTTCATCCAAAATTTCAAGTCTGCAATGGTCAAGACGACTGGCTCTCTTTTGAAATGATGCCGTTTAAGCACTTCATAAATGCGGGTGCTGTGTCCGCTCAAATGCACGACACTACCGATATTGTAGAGCGTAAAATGCTCTTTAAGCTGCAACAGAAACGGTTTAAGTTCTTTTCCGAAGGTAAATGTGTATTCGCCCGTCCGTTTGTTGTGGCGCAACGACGTAATCCAAACAACCTGCACGTCCTCCTCCCCTTCCGTGAAACGAATGGGTTGCGTGTTGAGGTTGTTCATCATCTTGAACACATCCTCCTTATTCGCCACGCGCCTGCGCCCATCGAAGTTCATCAATTGCGATATTTCCTTGTAATTAATGCGGTATTCCCTAAATTCTGTATCCTTTTGAGAAATTTGAGAAATGAGAAACAGAACAAAAAATTGCTCGCGCGAACCAAGCGTATAACTCGTTTCTATGAGCTTATTGGATTTTACAATTGCCATTTTATCGTTTTTTTGGATGAATCTATCAAAAACACAAAGCAAAGCTACATAAATTCGGAAAACCGTAAAAATTGATAATGAATAATTTTACGGTTTACAGAGTTTATTTTTAAACTTGGGCATTATTACGGTTTACCTACTCGAAAATATCCGACAATCTATGCAGTAGCTCTACGGTTTTGGCGATTTGTTGGTTCTTACAAAGAGCCGATACAAGAAAGGAAGCATCTAAAATGGCGATAAAATGGCGATAAAATGAAGATAGAATGAAGATAAAATGAAGATAAAATGAAGATAAAATGAAGATAAAATGAAGATAAAATGAAGATAAAATGAAGATAAAATGAAGATAAAATGAA
>JAYUKJ010000993.1:0-6684 GCA_043764555.1 Saprospiraceae bacterium | reverse complement strand
TTGCTCAAAAGCACGCCGAAACGACTAAAAAGCTCACCGAATTTATCGAAAAATTCAAGGCATTACACCACCGTTGCATCGGCGTAACGGACGCTTACACGCAGCGTTTGTTGAGTTTTTACGAAAGCCATTCTACGGAACTCCGCGACCAATTGCGGCATCTGAAAGAAGCCTATTCGGATTATCAGTTCCAATACGGTTCCGATTTTGAAAGCTCTAACTTATTGAAAGTGAGTGGTTTATACGCTTCTTCGCTTTTTAGCGACCGCTCCAAAAATGTTTTAACAGCTAAAGATGAGGCTTTAAATCAATATGATAAATTGACGGAAATTCACCAATCACGCCGTCATTTCCCACATGATTTTTTGAAGAAGTCCGACCGCAAGGATTTAAAAAAATTGCCCTTAAATCTCGAAACTTTTGAACTCTTACTGAGGGGTTGGCGAAAAGCCTTGCCCGCGACGGTTCAGGAAGAATTGCAGCGACTCAATGCGAAATCGGCGCATCATTTTGACGCGACTTTGTCGGTCGATATTCGCCAAATTGAGACCGATTTGGAAGATTTATTGACCGAATTGAACGACGCACATCTCTACGCCGAGCCGTTGACACATAAAATGTTGACGCTGCCAAAACGGATGTTGTTTATCGAAGATACGATTGAGAAACTGGAAGAAACGCAACTTAATATGCGCGATTTCGACACGTTCTTCATTTGGCAAAAAGAGTGGCTCGCGATGCCCGAAAACGCCCGCCGTTTGGTGCAAGCGCTCGTGAAAGTGAAACCATCGAGTTGGTCAGCAGCTTTCGATAGTTGGTATTTTTACAATACTTTAGTTGTTCATTACCAATCAAATACGCTCGGCAATGACACGCTGATGAACGAAATGAACGCCGTCGAAGACCGTTTGAGGCAGTTGATGCCAAGCCAAATTGCGTCGATGTGGAACGACCGAAAAAAGACGGCGGTGAAGGAAATGAAGGAGAAAAACCGCGACGGTTTCAAACTTTTTTTCCATGAGAAAAATCAAACTTACGCCAAAGGCAAATTATTGAAAGACATACTGAGGGGGTCAATTCAGACGCTTTCGGAGGTTTACCCCGTTTTGTTGTTGACGCCGCAAGTGGCGACGCAATTGATTGAAAACGAAGGGAAAGAATTTGATTTGGTGATTTTTGAGAATGCACAAAATCTTGATGCTCAACAAGTTGTGCCAATTCTTAGAAATACTGAGGGGTCCGTTTTAATGACGGAATCATCAACTTCTGATGCACCGCTCCCCCACTCTTTCACCGCAAAAGTGAAGGCAAACGGTGCGGCGGTTGTGCAGCTCAACTATTTGCATCGGCAATTGAGCGACACGACGCGGCGGTTGAATCAGACCGTTTTTTATCCAAATTTGCAATTGCCCTATCGGCAACCCGCGGCGGAACAATCGGTTGCAGTGCATTTTTTGGACGGTAAATTCAGCGATAAAACGCGCGTCAACGAATCTGAATTGACGGAAGTGACGGAGGTTTTGAAAGAGATTTCGGCAACGCCTTTTAATACATATCCAAGAATCGGCGTCGTAACCATGACGACTGAACAGCGTGATGCCTTGAATCTCAACTTTTTACACATTATTCAACGCACTATATTTGGTTGGGAGAAAATTGAACGCTTGCAGCGCAATGGCTTGAACGTCTATTCGGTCGATGAGTTGGCGGGACTTCAATTCGACGTTTTGGTCGTGAGCGGGACGTTTTCAGATTTTGAAAAAATTAATTTGTCAAAACGCTCATTCCGTCAATTGCTCAATTCATTTGCGAAACGTTTGGTGTGGGTTAATTCGATTCCTTACGCAGAATTGCAAGCAAAATCGGAGAATCGGGACTACGAAATGCCGTTTTTACTCTCAAACCTGTTGTTGCTTGCCGACCATATTCAAGAAAATAGGCCCCCTCAGTATCAGCACATTTTTCACGACTTAGAGAAGCTCTACACGACGCCGATTGCGCCCAAACAATCCATTTTTGTTGAAGAAATCGCGCACGCTTTAAACGTATCGCTGGGCAGTAAGCGCGTCAAAACGCACTATAAAATCGAAAATCAAGTGTTTCCGCTCGTTATTTTGCCAAAATCAGACGACGAACACGGGCAACCGACGGTCGTTCGGATTGACGGTCGCCTGGCGGAAGGTTCATTTTTCAACGCCGATTGGGAACGCCGATTGCTCAATGATTTGACAAAAACGGGCGTCAATGTGGCGTCGGTTTGGTCGTACAATTGGTGGAAAAACCCGTCGGGTGAAGCGGCTAATTTGGCGACAACAATCGGTAGTTTCGATACGGTTCCTGTGATTGAACCCATTGAAGAGGTTGAGGATGCCCAAATTGAGGAAAATTTGACCGTTCGAGCTGTGTAGAAAATAATAAGTAGCGCCGCGTAATGTTGGATATTTGCAATAAAAAAAACCTTTCAAAACGCACGTTTTGAAAGGTTTTTTCTATGATTTTTTTTATTTATTTAAAGACAAATCTTTATTAATCCCAATGCTTAAAACCGTGTAAAGCAAGGCATACTGAGGGGTGTGTTTTTCCAAAAAATCTAAGTGTTTTTCAATCGTTGCGTCGTCGCCTCGGCGCGCTGGCCCCGTTTGCATGGACGTTGGCGCATTCATCCGAATCTTGTTCACCGTTTCTTCGATGAGTGGCAGCAAAACGTCGAACGGCAATTGCTGTTTTTGAACGATTTCAGCGCCCGCTTTGAACAAATGATTGGTAAAATTATTGACAAAAACGGCGGCGATGTGCAGCGTCATTTTGTCTTCATCGGGCAATTCATAGACGCGTGGACTGATTTTTTCGGCAAATTCACGTAAAAAATGTCTCTGATACGGACTTGTCCCGTTACTAACGTGAGGGGTCTTTTCATGCGTCGAATTAATAAAAATGGGTATGCGTTCAAAGTCGGGCGTGCTGCCAATGCTGAATGTTTGAAGCGGCCAAAGCGTTCCAAATTGCTTGAAATAAGGTGCTAAAATGGTTGAAGGCATGGTTCCCGACGTGTGTACAACAAATTGATTACGGAGTTTATAAGACAATTTATTGGCCACACTTTCAATTGCATCGTCGTTGACGGCAATAATAAAAAGGTCGCTTTCGGTTGACACATGAGCAAAATCCGTTGTCCAAGATGCACCGAATAACTCAGCCAGTGCGCGCGTTTTTTCGGCATCGCGCCCAATTATTTGTTCAATGTGAATGCCCTGTTGTTGAAGTCTTTTTCCGAGGTGAAAGGCGACATTGCCCGTTCCAATTATGGAGATTTTCATAAATTGTCTGTTTTACCGCCCGCGCGATTCTTTAGATTTTGCGCGCTCATAGCGGATTCTCGATACGATTGAGCTGCCAAAAACGCATAAACCCGCGTTGAAAACGACGAGCGAAACGGTTCCCGCCGTAACCCATTCGACTTGGCGCGCGCCCGCGTGTTTGAAAAACGCCGATTCGGTAATCATGCAGACGCCCGCGCCGACTAAAATGAGTCCCAAAGGTGCTTTAATCAACCAGCCTAAATAATATTTTTTCATTGTTGCACGTGAAATTTTGAAGTAATATAAATGAGTGTGAAAATCCAAAATAGAAAGTTCGGTTTAGGCGGGTTACAAATTGGGCAAGTTTTGAAAAGTTGCCCAATTTCAAGCATCAACGTCCCGTCTTAATTTAAGCAAATCCTCGGGCGCATCAATGCCGATTGTTTCCAAATCTGTTTCCGCGACACCGATTGAAAAACCGTTTTCGAGCCAACGCAATTGTTCCAAAGATTCCAATTTTTCGAGATTGCTTGGCGCAAGCCGCGCAAGGTCTAACAAGACGCTCGTTTTATAACCATAAAGTCCAATATGTTTGAAAAATTGACCCGATTTTGACCAATCCTTTCTCTCCACACTGCGCAAAAACGGCATCGGACTGCGGCTGAAATACAACGCGCGCGCATTCGTATCACATACGACTTTAACGACGTTTGGGTTTTCAATGTCTTCTTGATTACTAATCTTTTTGACCAAAGTCGCAATGCCAAAATCGGTTTGACTTTCAACGTTTGAGGCTTGAAAGTCGGCTTCATTTTTAATTTTCAATGTTGAGTTTTGAATTTTAGGACCCCTCAGTATATCGGCTATTTTTTCGATTTGTTCGGGCTGAATAAACGGCTCATCGCCTTGAATATTGATAACTGCCGTGAAAATACCGTCAAAACGCGGCGTAATCTTACCAATTACGGGCGCTGAATCGCTGTCGAGAAAAGCGGTTTGAATCTCAAAATTGAGTTTTTCGACGACTTCCGCGCAACGGTCGGTGCCGCTTTGGTGCGTTTCGGCAGTCATTAAAACGTCGCCGCCAAAAGATTTTACATGGTCAAAAATGCGCGCATCGTCCGTTGCGACAACAACCCGCGCAAGGCTTTTGCACAGTTGCGCTTGCTCATAAACGCGTTGAATCATTGATTTTCCATCAATCTTAATCAATGGCTTTCCGGGAAAACGCGTTGAGGCAAAACGAGCGGGAATAACACCAAGAATTTTCATAATTAATATATTTATTTTGTATTTTAAGACCGTTTGAAAGGAACATAAATCAGGTTTAACATCTTATTTGAAGGAAAAATCGGCATTCCGCTTCTTAAAACTCAATAATCTGTTTTCTTTGCGTTTTTAATGCTTTGTTCTCTTTCTAAAGTGCAATGCTATTTAATTTTTTAGAAATTTTATCTATTTAATTTAATTCCACCGTTTATTTTCACACAGATATAAAAAAATACAGCTATGAACACTTTAATTTCTACGTTTAAAAGCCGTCCAAATAACCGCTTTTATGTTTTCTCAAAAAATATTTTAGGGTTTAAATCTTTAATTTTAAACTCAAAGGGACCCCTCAGTATTTTGACCTTTCTGCTGATTTTTTTTCCCGTTTTCGCCGAAATGTTCGCACAAACGGGCGATTCTACGAAGTATTTGACGATGAAAGACACCTTGTTTGTCAGCCTCGATGAACGAACAGGTGAGAAAATATTTGAACATAAAATCGCCCCAAAACAGAATTTATACCGTTTGGCGCGCTTCTACGGCATGAACGAAGAAGAGCTTTTTCCGTACAATCCGACCCTGAAAAGCAACGTCGTGAGCATCGGTCAAATCATTCGGATTCCCGTTCCGAACCCCGCGATTAAGCGTTTTAAAGGCGATAATTTCAAGCGTTGGAAATACGCACCCATCGTGATTGTGGTCAAAAAAGGCGACAATTTGTTCAATATTGCGAAGCGAATGTTCAGAATGCCCGTGGATTCGGTCATGAAATGGAACAATATGCCGACTCAAAACGTCGTCGTCGGGCAGCGTTTGCAAGTCGGTTGGATGTCGCTCGACGGCGTTCCCGACAGCATTCGGTCGCTCCGAAAAGTGGGCGCGGCGGAGATTCGTTCCAAAATGTTGGCGTCTTATTTCACGAAGCAAAAAAAGGGAAAAGAGGAAAGTGGTGCCGCTTTTTGGCAGCTAAAAGGCAATCCCAAAACGGATTTATACTGCTTGCATCGGACGGCGAAAACGGGAACCGTCGTGGCGATTCAAAACACGATGAATCAAAAAACGGTCTTCGCCAAAGTCATCGGTCGGATGCCCGAAAGCGTTTATGGACACGAGACCATTATCATTGTGGCGCCGTCGGTGGCGAAATTATTGGGCGTAAAAGATGAGAAGTTTTTTGTGAAAATTAAATACCAATAACGACACTTTTAGCATAAAAAAGCCAAAAATCGCTTTTATACTGAGGGGTCCTTTTCAAATATAACTTTTAAAAATTGCGTGTTAATTCAATTAAACAATGGCTTTACAACAATACAGAGCGTTAGAAAAACAGTACGAAACGGAACAATCGGCGTTGAATACAAAGGTAAATACTATCGCTTACTTACGCTTATTCAGCATGATTTCATTGGTATTTTGCGTGTATCAATACTACAATTCGCAAGCTGTTGTATTCATTTTTCTAAGTTTAATCTGCTTAACTGGCTTCCTGAAACTGCTTACTTTACACCTCAAATACAAGCAGAAAGTGCAATTAATTGGCTTATTAAAAACAATTAATACCAACGAAATAAGGTATTTGAACGGCGATTTGACGCCCTTCGATACAGGCAAAACGTACATCGAAACCGACCATCCTTTTACCTACGATTTAGATATTTTTGGCGAAACGTCCATCTTCCAACACATCAACCGCACGACAACGCCGCTTGGCGCTGAACAATTGGCGAATTGGCTGAAAAATGCGGGCGATATGGACATCAAAGAACAGCAAAATGCTGTGCGCGAATTGGCTTTAAAGCTCAATTGGCGGCAACATTATTTGGCTTCGGGACAACTGTTTATTGACGAAAAAACATCCTTAAATGCCTTTCAATATTGGCTCAATTTGCCTTTGAATTATCAAAAAACGGGCATTTTAAAAATCGGTTCTTTTGCCTTACCCATCATAACTTTATTAATTATTGTCGCCAATTTCGTTAGCGATAATCCCGTTTTTTTTACGGCATTTAAGGTTTTATTCTTTTCAAATTTAATTATAGTCGCTTCGCAAAAAAAACGCATTACTGAAGAACACCAGTTATTGTCGGCCCGTGACAGCGCGTTGAGAAAATATAGT
>JAYUKJ010000992.1:0-6690 GCA_043764555.1 Saprospiraceae bacterium | reverse complement strand
ATTGGCAACAAAACACCCTGCGAAATGGCAAAGGCGAAGCCTACGGTTTAGAGTTTTTGGTCAATAAAACGGAAGGGAAATTCAACGGTTTAATGAGTTACACGCTATCGTGGAACAACCGTCAATTTGACGAATTGAACGAAGGGCGTGTGTATCCTTTCAAATACGACCGTCGTCACATTCTCAATACGTATGGCACGTATCAGCTATCTAAAAAATGGAAAATAGGCTTTTTGTGGACGTACAATTCAGGTTTTCGCATCACGATTCCAAACGGTCAATTAGCGGATGTTCCTTTTTTTAGTGACAATAAATTATTATACACCGCTGTAAATAATGCGAAAATGCCCGATTATCATCGACTTGACATTAACGCAATTCAACAGAAAACGCTTAAAAATGGGCGCATTCGGACGTGGAGTTTCAATATTTACAACGCTTACGCCCGTTTGAATCCGATTTTTATTTATGTTCAAAGAGAAATTAAAAATCCAGCAACGCAGCAAGTAGTTGTACCAAATCAAGTAAAAGGATTGGTTCTTTTACCCATTTTGCCGTCCGTTAACTACGCACTTAAATTCTAATCAATATGAAAAAATATATGCCTAACTTTGAACAAGTTGAGAAAATTCGGAATTTCAGGACCCCTCAGTATAAACGCCTTTTCAACACCTTTCTAACGGTTTTTTCCGTTTTTCTAATGGGTTGCCTTGAAACGACTATCAACTACGATTTACCTTTTGAAGAAAAATCGATTGCTTTGGGATTTTTAGATTCCGTTCACGGGGCAAGAGTTTTTGTGGGCAAAAACGTCTCTATTTTTTCAAAAGATTCAAGTGCTGTCAAAGATGCCAAAGTAAGCCTTTGGTCTAATGACAGTTTGATTGAGAATTTGACTTTTTTTGAGAAAAACGTCTTTGTTAGTTCACCTAATTTTAAAATTCAGCTTAACAAAAATTATTATTTCAAAGCGACAACACCCCTCAGTAAAGACAGCCTAATATCTGAAAAAATCAACATTCCGAGCGTCATTCCTATTCAAAACGTCCGTTTTCAATACATCGACCAACAAAAATCACGCATTAATATTTTGTTCGACATCAAAGACCCCGATGGCTTTAATGCTTATGTGATTTATGTTCAGCGTTACAAAAAAGATACGCTTTTTGATCAAGAAATTATAGGCAATAGATTGTTTACCCCCAATTTAGGCAATTTATTTACAGATAGAGAATTTCAAGGTATGACACACACCCGAACGCTTGAAAACATAAACATTTACACGTATGTCCAAAAACGCTCTATTCAAATCGATAAAATAAAGATTACCTTGTTCAGTTTATCAAAACCAACTTATGAATTATTCAAATCCATAAACACGTCAGAACCAACGCTCGGCGACCCGTTTTTTGAGCCGACAATTATTTCAAATCAAGTTAAAAATGGTTTAGGTATTTTCGGCACGTACAGCAGTTTTACATATGAATTGAGGTTGTAGATGCGTTCAGTAAGTGGGTATGAAATTTATCTAATGGTTATAAACAAAAAATTAGCCATAAATAGTAGCTTAGTAATCAAACACTTATTGATATTTCATTACTGTGATTTTTTCAAAATTATGCTATTTTTAATATTGTGGATTTAAAAAAGCCGTGTTTCATTGGTTGAAACACGGCTTTTCTTAATGCTCAAGTTTTAATGTAATGTATTTACTCACAAAACAATTTGTCGGAAAATGAATTTCATTTTTAACTTTGTCGAAAATAAAATCGCGCACATCCGCCTATGACTACTATTGATTTTCAAGAAATATCCCCGACGCTACCGACTTCGCCCGGCGTCTATAAATTCGTCGATGCGAAGGGCGTTATCCTCTACGTTGGCAAAGCGAAGAGTCTGAAGAGCCGTTTGTCGAGTTATTTTGGCGAGCGCAAAGACCGACAAATGAAGACAAAAGCGCTCGTTCGGCTCGCGCAATGCATCGAAACGACGATTGTTGACAGCGAACAAGACGCCCTTTTGTTGGAATGCGCTTTGATAAAACAACATCAGCCGCGCTACAATGTGATGCTCAAAGACGGTAAAACTTATCCCTACATTTGCATCAAATCGGAGCGTTTTCCGCGTGTTTTCGTCACCCGCCGCGTGATAAAAGACGGTTCTACCTATTTTGGACCTTATACGTCGGGGCAACGTATGTACGCTTTAATGGATTTGATAAAACAACTTTTTCCACTTAGAACGTGTGCTTTGAATCTGCAACAAGAACTGATTGACAAAGGGAAATTTAAAGTTTGTTTGGAATATCATATTAAGAATTGCAAAGGTGCGTGCGCGGGTTTTGAATCCGAAGTCGATTACAACGAAAAAATCACGCAAATCCGAAACATACTGAGGGGTCACTTTTTTGCCGTCAAAAATCATTTGAAAAAAGAAATGACCACCCTTGCGGAAAATTTAGAATTTGAAAAAGCGCAAGATTTGAAGCAAAAACTCGTCGCTTTTGAAGATTATCAAGGCAAATCCACGGTCGTCAACACGACAATTTCCGACGTTGACGTTTTTGCCATCGCCACGGATGAGAAATTAGCTTATGTGAATTATTTGAAAGTCGTCAACGGCGCAATTATTCACGCTTACACGCTCGAATTGACGAAAAATATGGAGGAAGACGAGGATTCTATGTTGACTTTTGCGATACCATATATACGTGATAAATTTGCAAGCGACAATAAAGAGATACTCGTCCCCTTTGAAGTGAAATTTGAGGACCCCTCAGTATTAATCAGCGTGCCGAAAATTGGCGACAAACGGAAACTCGTTGAACTGTCCGAAAAAAATGCCGCGTACTATCTCGCGCAAAAACGACAACAAGACGCTTTGCGGGCGCAAAAACAAACATCTTCCGAGCGCATTTTACGCACTTTGCAATCTGATTTGCAGATGGAAGAATTGCCAATGCACATCGAATGTTTCGATAACTCGAATTTGCAAGGCACAAATCCCGTTTCGGCGTGCGTGGTTTTCAAAAATGCCAAACCCGCCAAAAAGGATTATCGACATTTCAACGTCAAAACGGTCGAAGGGCCGAACGATTTTGCGACGATGGAAGAAGTTGTTTTCCGACGCTACAAACGGTTGCTGGCCGAAGGTTCGGATTTACCGCAACTCATTATTATCGACGGTGGCAAGGGACAACTGTCTTCGGCGATGAAAAGTCTATCGGCTTTGGGTTTGAAAAATAAAATCACCGTTGTGGGCATTGCAAAACAGTTGGAAGAGATTTTTTTTCCCGACGACCCGATTCCGTTGTACATCAATAAAAAATCGGAAAGTTTGAAACTCATTCAGCAAGCCCGCGACGAAGCCCACCGCTTTGGTATCACTTTTCACCGAAATCAGCGCTCGAAAAACTTCCTTGTCACGGAGTTAACGGGCATCGAAGGCATCGGTGAAAAATTATCTGAAAAATTATTAACCCATTTTGGTTCCGTTACACGCATCCGTGAAGCAACCGTTGAGGAACTCACAACGGTGATAGGAAAGCAGTCAACGAAGCGTTTGGTGCGGTATTTCACGGAACAAAAGCTCGAAAAGGGAAATTCTACACCAAATTTGGAAAATACTGAGGGGTCCTTAAAAAACGATGTGGCAGAAAAAGCATAACAATATATTCAAAAAAAAAAGTATAGATTTAACGTGTCACAATCGACAACAATGTTGATTTGTTTTTTTGGCACATTTTTTTGTACTATATGTGAGTAGGCAACGGTGCTTTTGAAGAAAAAATAAAAGATTAACAAATCAATTCCCTTTTATAGCGTGACAGACTAACCTGTTTAGGGTATTTTAAGTGTTTAAACATCTTTTAAAAAAAAAGTTGCTTTTAAATTTTGTTAAATGGTTTGCAAAGTGTTAGCTTTGTGGCATCATTAAAAGATAAAGAAAATATCAATTTCGATAAAGATAGTTTTTGTGTTTATTTGTTTGGGTTAGAAGCCCTTGTACTAGCTACAAGGGTTTTCTTTATTTGGGGCCTTTCGTAACGCAGTCAACCATTTTTACCGTCTTCAAGTTCAATATTTTTACGCCATCTCCCCTTTCTAAAAACGCAAATCGGTCAATAATTGCGTGTAAATCTTCATTCCTGCTTCAATTTCCGTCAAAAAGATAAATTCATCCGCCGTATGCGAGCGTGCTGAATCGCCCGGTCCGATTTTTAAAGTTGGAAAATTCATCAAGGCTTGATCGCTCAAAGTTGGTGAGCCATAGTGCGACAAACCCAATGTGAGACCCCTCAGTATCAGCGGATGTTCCAACGAAATTTTTGACGAATTTAAGCGCATCGAACGCGGCGTTATGTCGCTTCGCAAATTCTTTTTGACAATTGTCCAAATCTCTTCATTTGTGTAACACTCATTCGTTCGTACGTCCACCACAAAATGGCATTCATCAGGCACCACATTGTGCTGCGTCCCTGCTTCTATTTGCGTGACACTCATTTTTACCGCCCCAAGCAAGTCTGATTTCTTATCAAATTGGAAATTTCTCAAAAAAACAATGTCTTCCAAAGCGATATAAAGCGCATTAATGCCTTCCTCGCGCGCCGCATGACCCGCTTTTCCGCGCGCAATGCCGTCCATCACCATTAAACCTTTTTCCGCCACGGCCATTTGCAACAAAGTCGGCTCACCAACAATTCCGACGGTAATCGGCGGTAAATCGGGCAAAACGGCTTCAACACCGCCGCGTCCCGAAATTTCTTCTTCCGCCGAAGCCAATAAAACGAGATTAAATGATAATTTTTTATCATAAAATTGACAAAATGTGGCTATCAAAGCGACCAAACAACCGCCCGCATCATTGGAACCGAGTCCGTACAATTTACCATCCACGATGTCTGCCGAAAACGGGTCACGCGTCCACGCTTTTACGGGTTTCACGGTGTCGTGGTGTGAATTGAGCAAAATCGTTGGCAACCCTTCGTCAAAATGCACATTTTTTGCCCAAACATTATTGCCCTGTCGGTGTGTCGAAATGCCATTTTTTTGAAGAAAATGGTCAATAATGGACGCCGTTTTATCCTCTTCACGACTGAACGAAGGCGTCGAGATAAGCGCTTGGAGCAATGAGATAGTTTGTTGAAAATCAACCATTTATAAATATGTTTTATTCCTCTAAACGTCGTCGAAGTTAAAAACCTCGACGACGCTCTGTCGTTAAAAATTAGTATGTTCTATTTAAAAAGCCTTACTTCGCCGCCTCAAAATGCGGGCAGTTGCATTTCTTTTTAAACATACCGCAACCGCTCGACGTCACCACCAAAATACTGAGTAATAGAAAACCGACAATTATTTTTTTCATTTTGAAAATAATTTTAAAACTGTTAAGAATATTTTAGATTTCAAAGATTCCAAGGATTCCAAATTCCAAAAATTCCAAATTCCAAATTCCAAATTCCAAATTTCAAATTTCAAATTTCAGATTCCAAATTCCAAATTCCAAATTTCAAAAATTCCAAACTTTAGAATTTGGAATTTGGAATCTGAAATTTGAAATTTGAAATTTGGAATTTGGAATTTGGAATTTGGAATTTGGAATTTTTGGAATTTGGAATTTGAAATTTGAAATTTGAAATTTGGAATTTGGAATTTGGAATTTGGAATTTGGAATTTGGAATTTAGTAAACGTCAAAACGTATGGAAAACGTGTCATTAACTGAAAAAAAAACGGTAATAGTTGCACCGCTCAACTGGGGTTTAGGCCACGCCACGCGCTGCATTCCGATTATTGAAGCCTTGCACGCGGCGGGTGCAACGGTCATTTTGGCGTCAGACGGCGGCGCTTTAGACCTTTTGCGGCGTGAATTTCCGCATTTACGCGCCGTCGAACTGCCCGCCTACAATATTCGTTATCCATTTCGGAGTATGGTTTTGTCAATGGGCGTTCAAGGACATAAAATACTGAGAGGGGGCATTTTAGAATATTTTTTTCTGCGAAAAATGCTCAAAACCGAAAAGATAGACGCCGTGATTTCCGACAATCGTTTTGGCTTTTTCAACCGCTCAGTACGGTCAATTTTTATGACGCACCAAGTTCAAATCCTCATGCCAACGCGTTTTTTACAACCTTTTGTAAACGCTGTTAATCATTTTTTTATCCGCCGTTTTGACGCGCTTTGGATTCCCGATAACGACGGAAATAAAAATTTAGCGGGCGATTTAGCGCACGGTTTATTCGTAGAAAAACTTTATAAAACATTGACAATCAAATATTTAGGTACGTTAAGTCGGATGAAATATTTTTCGACAGAAACAAAATACCGCGCCATAATCGTATTGTCTGGTCCCGAGCCACAACGAACGTTTTTAGAACAAAAAGTATTGATTCAGTTAGAAAAAATAATTTCAAATAACAAAAATAGGACCCCTCAGTATAAACACCATTTTTGCCTCGTTTGCGGCGTTTCTAACGAAAAATTAGAGATAAACGAGTCCCAATTAGCCGACAATTTGGCTGTTTATGGTGTCTTAACAACCCGCGATTTGAACCAAAAAATCATGGAAAGCGCTGCCGTTATTTGTCGAAGTGGCTACAGCAGCCTCATGGATTTGGTCGCTTTGCAAAAACCCGCTATTCTGATTCCAACGCCTGGCCAAACGGAGCAAGAGTACCTTGCCGAAAAACTCG
>JAYUKJ010000991.1:0-6702 GCA_043764555.1 Saprospiraceae bacterium | reverse complement strand
TGGGTTTTCCTTCATAAATAACGGTTGTACAACCCGTAATAAGTGGCGCATAAACAATATATGAATGCCCAACAACCCAGCCTACGTCGCTTGCTGCCCAATAAACATCACCCGCGTCGGCACCATAAACGTATCTCATCGAATATTTCAACGCCACCGCATGACCGCCATTGTCGCGGACAACGCCTTTTGGTTTGCCCGTCGTTCCGGAGGTGTAGAGGATGTAAAGCGGGTCGGTTGCGTCCACGGGCGTGCAGTCGGCAACGGGTTCATATTCGGTATTTTCTAACTGTTCCGCCCAGTCCAAGTCGCGTCCTTTTTGCAAATCGGCGACGACAAAATCGCGTTGCAAAACGACAACGTGTTCGATTTTATGTTCGGCTTCGGCGAGCGCTTTATCCACAATCGGTTTGTAAGCAATCACTTTTTCCATCTCTTTTCCGCCACTCGCCATGAGCAGAACTTTGGGTGTCGCGTCGTCAATCCGAATCGCCAATTCATGCGCCGCAAAGCCACCGAAAACGACCGAATGCACCGCCCCAAGCCTCGCGCAAGCCAACATCGCAAACGCCACTTCGGGAACCATCGGCATATAAATGATGACGCGGTCGCCTTTGCCAACGCCAAGACCGCGCAAAACCCCCGCAAATCGGGCGACTTCGTGCTGCAATTGTCGGTAAGTGAACTGTTTTTTGACGCCAGTCGCGGGCGAATCGTAAATAATCGCCGTTTGGTCGCCGCGCCCATTTTCTACGTGGTTGTCAACGGCAAGGTAGCACGTGTTGAGTTTGCCGCCTCTAAACCAGCGTGCCAGTCCGTCTTTGTCCTTCGTGAGGATGTTTTGTGGAAATTTAAACCAGTGAATGTGTTGCGCTTGTTCGCGCCAGAAACCTTCGGCGTCGTTGTCGCTGTGGTCGTAGAGTTGTTGATACGTCATTTTTAATTTAAGATTTAATGTTATTTTACTGATAAAAATGCGAATATACTGAGGGCCCCTTTGGGATTCAACATAAATGTTTTTTTTGTGGAAAATTAGGAATATTGGTAGATGAAGAGTGATATTTATTCTTTGAAAAATAATAATACATTAACGATGAATAAAAATGAATTAACTATCTCAATTCCAAAGCCTTGCAAACAAGATTGGAACGCAATGACTGCCGATAAAAGTGGTAAATTTTGCGCGTCTTGTCAAAAAACGGTCATTGATTTTAGTCGAATGTCGGACGCTGAAATTGTTCATTATTTGAGCAATTTTAAAGGCACTCCTTGTGGTCGTTTTAGCGTTCAACAATTGAATAGACCGCTCGTTGAACCGTTTATTGCAAAGCCGAAAAATCGTTGGGCGTGGGCATTGTCTGTCTTGCTTTTGCCGACAGTTGCCGCTTCGCAACCGCCGATACCGATGGAACCAACTGAAATTTTGGACCCCTCAGTATCGGAGCAAAAAAAGCAATCAAATAGTGAAGAAAAAGCAAATATTAAAGACGGTGTAATTACCTTAAAAGGCATCGTTTGGGATGACCATTATGAACTTTTACGAACTGCTTCAATTGTTCTGAAAGGCACGACAAAAGGCGTTCCAACAGACCAAAATGGGCGTTTTGAATTGGTACTGGATGTAGTAGAAATAGCGAACAAACCATTTGAAATAACTATCAGTTACGTTGGTTATGAAACCCAAACATTGTTAATAAATCCTTCTAAAGCGACTCAAGATTTAATAATTACACTAAAAACAGGAAAATACATTATGAGCGAAGTAATATATGTTAAACCTAATTTTTTAAAGCGTATTAAATACCGAATCCAACGTTTTTTTGGCAAATGAAAACACGATTGATTTCTTGAAACTTTCGGCTTCGCCGCTATTAAAATCGGCGTTATTGGCGCTCTTTAACAAAGAAAAAATAATAAAAATCGAGCGAAAATAGGACCCCTCAGTATTTTCATAAAAATAACTACTTTTGTCAAAAAATTAGAGCAAAATCATGGTAAAAATACCTTACGGCATCAGTGATTACAGAAGTTTGATAGGAAGGAATTACTTTTATCAAGACAGAACTTCGTATATCCAATCCTTAGAAGATTGGGGTTCATCTTATTTATTGTACCTCCGTCCGCGTCGTTTTGGCAAAAGTTTGTTGCTTTCAACGCTGCATTATTATTACGGCAAGCAATTTAAAAAAGAATTTGACACCCTTTTCGGTGCTACTTTCATTGGCAAAAATCCAACGCCCAATGCCAATAACTATTTGGTCTTGAAATTCGATTTTAGTGGCATCAATACGGCAACGGAACAGGGCGTTTTTGACGGTTTTTTAAGCAATGTCTTGAAAGGCACGTCGAAGTTTTTCGACGATTATGAGGATTGTCTTTCTGCGGAACATAAAAAGGAAGTTTTAAGCCAAAAAGAGCCGCACGAAGTTTTAAAGATGCTTCTTTCTTATTTGTATAAGACCCGTTTTAATGATAAAATTTATATTTTAATTGACGAATACGACCATTTCGCCAATGAACTTATCTCTTTTAACTTCAATTATTTTAGTGATATAATTACTAAAAATGGCTTCGTTAGGAAGTTTTACGAAGTGATGAAAATTGGCACTTCTGATGGTCTTGTTGAGCGCATTTTGATGACGGGCGTGTCGCCAATTACCGTTGACAGCTTGACAAGTGGCTTCAATATCGCTAAAAACATCAGTTTATCGCCCACTTTTCACCAAATGACGGGATTTGAGGAGAAAGAAGTGGAAGGTCTTTTAGCGGGTGTTGAGATGCCCGTTGCGGACATTCCATCGGCGTTAAATGATATGCGTTTGTGGTACAATGGCTACCTATTCAATGCTGATGTGACTAAAAAAGTTTACAACCCAAATATGGTTTTGTATTTTGCTGAGGAGTATTCGGAACAGCGCAAATATCCGCGTGAAATGTTGGATATTAACATCGTTTCTGATTACAGTAAAATTCAAAAATTGTTTAATATTCAAGGCAAGGCAGAACAGCACTTGGATGTTTTGAGAGAATTGTTGGAAACGGGCGAAGTCATGGCGGCTTTGACGGCACAATACAGTTTTGAACGCGGATTTACCAAGGATGACCTTGTGAGTTTACTGTTTTTCATGGGTTTTTTGACCATAAAAACGGAGCAATTAGGGCGTTATACTTTCGTTTTTCCAAATTATGTCATTAAGAAACTCTACGCAGATTATTTTTTGAATTCTATTTTGCAAAGAAATAATTTGCCCATTGACAATGGTCCGGTGAATGAGGCAATTATTGAGATGGCGACATCGGGCAATCCGACGGCGTTTTTTGAACAAGTCAAACTCATTCTCAAATATTTTTCAACGAGAGACACAGCGCATTTTAATGAAAATACGCTTAAAGCAATCATCATAAGCCTTTTACACCAACAGAGTTTTTATTATATTCATTCCGAATACGAAACAAATTGGGCATACATGGACGTATTTCTGGAAGCGATTCACGGACAGAAACCAAATTTTGACGTGACGATGGAATTGAAATACGTAAATAAAGCGGGAAAAATGGCAGTCAATACCTTGTTTCAAACCGCGAATGAGCAGCTGCAAGGCTATTTGGATTCGGCAAAATTTAATACACGAACGAATCTTAAATCGTTTGTCGTCGTCGTGGCGGGTGATAAATTGACATGGCGACCGCTAAAATAAGACCCCTCAGTACAAAGACAGTTTGAAGCAAAAAAATGAAGTTTAAAGGGCGTCATACCCTTCAAACTTCATTTTTTTTGCTTCAAACTGCTTTTATACTGAGGGGTCCTATTTTGCTCTATTTTTTTCGATTTAATCTGCCAATTTGTCGGTTTAATCTAAAATTCACTGACAAAAAGACGTGCTTTCCAAGTTGGTTGCTATTTTGACGGCTCTAACGAAAAAGCGATTTAAGGCGCTTCATTCATTCGGCGATTCGTCTCGCTTATTCATTTTCAAAAACAATTTTTTAAAATATGACTTACGATAATTTCACAACCAAAGCCCAAGAAAGCATCTTGAAATCACAGCAACTCGCGGGCGAATACAGCCAACAAATGGTCGATACGGCTCATTTGTTGAAAGGCATTTTGAGCGAAGAAAACAACGTGGCGGGTTTTCTTTTGAAGAAAGTGGGCGTGAATTTGCCCGAATTAGACGCTTTATTGGACAAATCCATCCAATCGTATCCCAAAATTTCGGGCGGCGTTGATAAGCAATATTTGTCGAGCGAAGCCAATAAAACATTGAGCCGTGCCAAGGTTTTGGCGAAGGAAATGGGCGATGAATTTATCCCCGTCGAACTCGTTTTGCTCGCAATGCTCAACAGCAACGACCGCACATCGAAGACATTGCGCGAAATGGGTGCGACGGAAGAAACGGTGAAAAAAGCAATTCTCGACATGAGAAAAGGGCGAAAAGTGACCGATGCGGGCGCGGAAGGCAACTATAACTCGTTGCAAAAATTCGCCATCAATCTCAACGAACGCGCGGAAAATGGCAAACTCGACCCCGTTATTGGGCGCGATGAAGAAATTCGCCGTGTTTTGCACATTTTGAGTCGTCGCCAAAAAAACAATCCGATCGTGATTGGTGAAGCGGGCGTTGGTAAAACGGCAATTGTGGAAGGCATTGCGCACCGAATTGTGCGTGGGGATGTGCCTGAAAGTTTGAAAACCAAGCAAATTTTTTCGTTAGATATGGCGGCTTTGATTGCGGGCGCAAAATATAAAGGTGAGTTTGAAGAACGTTTGAAAGCCGTGGTGAAGGAAGTTGAGGAATCCGAAGGCGAAATTATTTTGTTCATCGACGAGATTCACACGCTCATCGGGGCAGGCGGCGGTGGCGGTGCGATGGATGCTGCGAATATTTTAAAACCCGCTTTGAGTCGCGGCGAATTGCGGACGATTGGGGCAACAACTTTGGACGAATATCAAAAATATTTTGAAAAAGATAAAGCGTTAGTGCGCCGTTTTCAACCTGTTATGGTCGATGAGCCGAGTGTTGAAGATACGGTCTCGATACTGAGAGGTGTTCAAGAAAGGTATGAAAATTACCATAAAATCAAGATTTTGGATGAGGCTCTGGTTGCGGCGGCTGAGTTGTCGCACCGCTACATTGCCGACCGACATTTGCCCGATAAAGCGATTGATTTGATTGACGAAGCGGCGGCAAAATTGCGTTTGGAACTCGATTCGGTTCCCGAAGAAATTGACGAATTGGATAGAAAACTGCGCCAATTGGAAATCGAGCGCGAAGCCATCAAGCGCGAAAATGATCAGAAAAAACTTACTGTTTTGAACGAGCAAATTGCCAATTTGCAAGAAAAACTCAATGGCGTTCGCGGTACTTGGGACTCAGAACGGGGCATTGTTGATACGATTCAGACCTCAAAACGCAAGTTGGAAGAACTCGAAATTAAAGCCCAAAAAGCCGAGCGCGAGTCCAATTTTGAAGCCGTTGCGCGGATTCGTTACGGTGAAATTAAGGACGAAGAAGCCAAATTACACGCTGCGGAAGCAGAATTAGCGTTGTTATCGCCCGAAAATCGGTTGACAAAAGAAGAAGTCAACGCCGATGACATTGCGGATGTTGTGGCGCGTTGGACGGGAATTCCCGTGTCGAAAATGGTGCAATCTGAAAAAGATAAATTGCTTCATTTGGAAGACGAATTGTCGCAGCGGGTCATTGGGCAACGCGAGGCGATTGTGGCGGTTTCGGATGCCGTGCGGCGTTCGCGGGCGGGTTTGCAAGACGAAAAACGTCCGATTGGTTCGTTCATTTTTTTAGGTCCGACGGGTGTTGGAAAAACGGAATTAGCGAAGGCATTAGCGGATATTTTGTTCGACGATGAAGCGGCTTTGACGCGCATTGATATGTCTGAATATCAAGAAAAACACTCGGTTTCGCGGTTAGTTGGCGCGCCTCCGGGCTACGTTGGCTACGACGAAGGCGGTCAATTGACGGAAGCGGTGCGTCGGCGTCCTTACCAAATTGTGTTGTTGGACGAAATCGAAAAAGCGCATCCCGACACGTTTAATGTCTTGTTGCAAGTCCTCGACGACGGACGTTTGACGGACAATAAAGGGCGCGTGGCGAATTTCAAAAACACGTTGATTATCATGACGTCGAACATGGGGGCGGAGAAAATTCTCGATAATTTTGAAGGTTTGGAAGACGTCAACGAGAAACAACGGCAGGAAATTGTCGCTGAAACGGAGAAGGAAGTGATGGCGGTTTTGAAAGAAAACTTGCGTCCTGAATTCTTGAATCGGATTGACGAAACGATTGTTTTTCACCCACTCAGCAAGGTGGATATTCGCGCTATTTTGAATTTGTTGATGAAAGGCGTTAATGAAATGTTGAAAAAACAAGAGTTGTTTGTCTATCCGACCGATGCCGCTTTCGACCTCATGGCAAGCGATGGCTACGAACCACAATTCGGCGCACGCCCGTTGAAAAGAACGCTTCAACGCTTGCTAATCAATGAGTTATCTAAAGAAATTTTGCAAAATAAATTTCAAAAAGGCGACCAAATTGTGGCAGATGTGCGGGGTGGAAAAATGGTTTTTGAGGTGAAAAAGAAGTGATTCCTGCTGAATGACAAAAAGAGGACCCCTCAGTATAAAAGCTCAAAAAGCCGTTCCAACAGTGTTGGAACGGCTTTTTGAGCTTTTATACTGAG
>JAYUKJ010000990.1:0-6706 GCA_043764555.1 Saprospiraceae bacterium | reverse complement strand
GGGTTATTACAATCTTCAAGGCGAGTATTTGACCGCATCAGACCGCGTGTCGGATGCCGATAATGACAATTTTGCCGATTCTATTTCGTCATTTTTCTCCAATCGCCTTAGATTTGGTTACGAAAAATTGCAGGAATTTTCACCGCTTTTGTACAATTATTTGAGCAGTGGCTACGGTATGGAGCTGGTTCTACGGGGTTTTGCTTCGCCACTTGCGGAAAATGAATACAATAAAATTCTAACATCTCGCCGCGTGAGTGCCGTCATTAATCACTTCTATAAATATCAAAATGGTTTGTTCCGTGATTACATTACGAAAGGCCAATTGCGGATTCGCGTAGAGCCAAATGGTGAAGACAAAGTGTCTTTCAACGCGAGTGATGACCAAAATAATAAGAAAAAATCCATTTACAGTTTGCGCGCAATGAATGAGCGAAGGGTTGAAATTCAAGAAATTTCGCGCTTTGAATTCAACGCTAAAGAGACGTTTAACCTCAATGAGGCGCTTGGTATTTACTTCGATTATCAAAAATTGGGCATCGCAACGCCGAAAAAAGGCAACGCAAAAGCGCGGATGCGCCTCGCGAATGAGCCGACGGAAATGTCGATTAAATCCATGAAGCGCGCGAAAAAAGGCAAAAAAGCGGTGGATGCAGAGTATGGTGTAAGTTCAGATGTGACTTATGGTGTTACCTATGACACAGAAACGGTGACTTCAAAAGGCATTAAAAAAGGCGCATCTGTAAATGCAGCGAGCAGCGCATTGGCGGTTGCCGCTAAGCAAAAGTACGAAGTTGTTTTTGTCGATTCCTACACAGGTGCAGTCGTCAATGGATTGGCAGAAGTTGAATTGTACAATAATTCTGAGAAGATGATTGGCAAGGCAGTTCGCACAAAGGGAAAAAAAGGTTATGTGTATAATATTGATTTTGAGCAAAATTATTCAGCCAAAGGCTCTGTTGCGGGTTACAGCACGGAAATGACGAGCCATTTTGCTTCAAATACTGAGGGGTCCTCTGCGACCGATACAATGTATTTAACGCCGTTTGCAGGCTTGCCTTTGTCGCTTTATTTTGACAATGACCGTCCGACGGAAGGTGCTTCAAGTGAAGAAACGGCGATGACTTATGACCAAACATATCGAGAATTCGCTTCGCGTAAATCGGAATTTATTCGGACTTACAACAAAATGACGGCTTCGGCGGGCGGTATTTCGGTTTCAAATAACGAAATGTCGTTATTCTTTGGTGCCGAAGTGCGCGGTGGATATGACAAACTTAAAGGTTTTTCAAGCATCCTTGAAAACTATATGGCGCGTGGTTATCAAATTGAAATAACGATTGAAGGTTTTGCTTCGCCTTTGGCAAACGATGCCTACAATCAGAAATTGGCAGCACGTCGGGTTGATGCAATTGTCAATCATTTTGAGAGTTTTCATGGCGGTATTTTGAAAAAATACCTCAAAAATGAACACCTCAAAATCACGGTTTCGCCAATGGGTGAAGTCAGCAATCAAGTGAATGATGATGTGAAAAATGTATCGTCAATTTACAGCATTGAAGCCTCGCGCGAACGCCGTGTTATCATTAAGGACATCGTTATTTTGAATAAATTCTAAGGTCGTTGGCTTTTAGAGTCGATAGTTTTCCAAAGTTATCGAATCTAAAATCTAAAAATAGGACCCCTCAGTATAAACGCCGTTTTAAGCGTTTTTAATTCTAAATTTTTAATTTTTAGTTGAAAACAACGGCCTTCTTAAAAAAATATTGGACTTCCACATCCATTCGCTACTGTAAATAGAACAGACATGAACAGTCGTCTTAAAATATTGAAAATCAGCTATTTAGCCGCGCTTTTTGTCCTAATCGGCACAACTTTGAAAGCGCAAATAACGGTCAACGTCGCCGTTACGAACCCGACTTGCTACGGCTACACAAACGGCTGGGCAATGGCCAACGCAACGGGCGGAACCATGCCCTATTCGTACAGTTGGAGCAACGGACAAGGCGGTGGACAAACCGTTTTGGGCATTCGAGCGGGCAACTATACGGTGACCGTCACCGACGCTTTGGGTGCGCAAACGACTAAAGGTTTCACCGCTGGAGAGCCGCCGCAACTCATTGGGACGGCGTCGCCAGTTGGCGGTGTTTGCTTGGCGGGTATCATGACCTATCAAGGACTTGGCACGAGTGGAACGCCGCCTTACAGCTACGTTTGGCGCAATTTAGGCACCAATCAAACGTCAAATGGTCCCGTTTTGAACGCGCCGACCGCGGGAAGCTATCACTTATCCGTGACCGATGCTCAAAATTGCCAAGTGACGAAAGTTGTTAATATAATGGGCGACATTGACGTCACCGTCCGTACCGTTCCCGCTTCATGCGGCGGACTCTGCGATGGTGCCGTTGAAGCGCGCGTTTCGGGTGGTATGCCGCCTTACACGTATCGTTGGAACTACCGCGACACGACAAGCGCTTCTATTTCGCCCGTTCCCGGTGGTGATTACATTGTTACGGTCACGGACGCCAACGGTTGCCAAAAATCAGCCATTGGCAACGTTTATGAAGCACCCGTTTTAGCGGTTAATTTAATCCTTACTGGACAATGTTCCAACGAAGCAACCGCTAAAGTTGTTCCCACGGGCGGTACGCCGCCTTTCACGATTAAGTGGAGCAACGGCGGTGTTGGCAATCGCCAAACAAACCTTAGCGTGGGTATTTATTACGTCACGGTCACGGATGCGGCGGGTTGCAACAAAACCGAGGAATTCAAAGTGAGCAAGCAGTCGGGTGTTCAAATCACGACAAATAAATTTGATGCGACTTGCCTCGGCGTCAATACTGGCTACGTTTCGGCCAAAACAACGGGCGATGGATTAGGCACTTACACGTTTAAATGGAGCAACGGCGTCACAACATCAAGTCCGCCGACATTCAGCGAAATTGGCAACTTGGCGCCTGGAACTTACTCCGTAACCGCAACGGACGGCGCGGGTTGTAAAGACAGTTCTACGGTTGTGGTCAATGCGCAGCGAACAATCACGTTTTCAACAACGCCCACGGACGCAGCTTGCGGCAGCACAAACGGCACAATCGGCGTGACAAACCCGACGGGTGGCACGGCACCTTATACTTACAAGTGGAGCAACGGCGCAACGACCCCCTCAGTATCGGGCGTCGCAGCGGGCATTTATACGGTGACGGTGACAGACGCGACGGGCTGCTACGGCGTGTCGAGCGTTAATGTTCAAGGCGTTTCCAATATTACGTTTACCATCACGAAAACGAATGCTATTTGTAATACATCAACAGGCAGTATCGCGATTACAAACGTGGCAGGAGGACCAGCGCCTTATACTTACAAATGGAGTGACGGCAACAATCAAACGGCAACCCGCACCAATTTGGCAGCTGGCGTTTATTTGTTGACCGTGACCGACGCGGCGGGTTGCGCTAAAATCAGCACAATCAACATCCTCAATGCGGCAAGTTTCAATCTAACGGGCGATAAACAAGACGCGTCTTGCGGCGCTAACGATGGCTCGGCAAGCGTCACTGCGAACATGGGTGGCACGGCGCCTTTCACGTATAAATGGAGCAACGGCGCAACGACCCCCTCAGTATCGGGACTTTCTGCGGGCAATTATTCCGTAACAGTCACCGACGCAACGGGTTGTGCGGCAACAACGACCGTTTCTGTCTTTGCCGTTGGCAATTTTACAATTGGCACAAGCGCCACAAATTCGGCTTGCGCGGGTGCAACAGGCACGGCATCCGTAACAAACGTAACGGGCGGCACGGCACCTTACACCTATCGTTGGAGCAATGGCGCAACTACGCAAACGATTACGGGTTTGCCTCCCGGCAATTATATTGCTGTCGTCACCGATGCAACGGGTTGCCAAGCGGCTTCACGCGCCATGGTGGTTGGTTCGGTTTCACCCGTTACCATCGCTACGCCGACGATTACAAGCGCAACTTGTACGCAACCTAACGGTAGAATTACGGTGGTTGGTGCTAATGGAATGGCGCCTTACACGTACAAAATCGGCGCATTGAATAGTCTTACAGGCACTTTTAGCAATCTCCTACCCGGCAAATATGTCGTTGTGATTACGGATGCGAATAGCTGCTCTTTCACGACGGATTCATTGGTTGTGGGCGATAGAGGCGTGGTAAAAGCGCAATTTGCGATTCAGCAACTCAATTGCGTAGGTGATTCAGTAGCCGTTAAGTTTCCCAACAATACGATAAATGGCATTACTTATTCATGGCTTTTCTCTGGCAATCGGACATCAACGGAAGTGAGTCCGACGGCTAATTTTAGCACAATTGAAGGTTACGTGCGCCTCATTGCGCGCTCGCCCGAAGGTTGTGTCGATACTTTGGTTCAAGGATTCCCCGCGGCGGCTTTAAAATTTACGCTCGTTGATACGGTCGTTACGTGCGCTAACACTGCCGTCAATGTGGCGGTTATTAATACAGGAAATCCGACGATTCGTTTGATTTACAAATGGTCGCCTGCCGCTTCGGTAATTGGTGCAGACTCGACGGCGGCGGCAAATTTGCGCGTGCCTGCGGTTGGTAGCGCGAAGGTTTTTGTGCTTGTCAAAAACGATTTGGGTTGTTCAAGATTAGACTCCGTTGTCGTCAAAACGGTGGACAAAGCGTTCAATCCGAGTGATGTTTCTTTCAAACAAAATTGCGATACAAAAGCGATTTCGTTCACCAATTCAGGTCCTTTGGCGGCGTATTACACGTGGGTTTACGGCAATCCGCGCAATCCTATCGCTTCAAAAGATTCGGCGGGTTTCAGTTATACGTTCCCGAGAGCGGGTAGAGACAGCCTTGTTTTAGTGCCTAAATTGGCGTGTTTGGACACCATCAGAATTCCGTTTACAGTCCGTGATGGCGCGTCGGCAACGGTGGATGCAGGCGCTGACGCAGCGGTTTGCGTTGCCGATAAATTAACGTTGCGGGCAACGGCAAATAACAATAATTTTGAATGGGCGACCAACAAAAGCTTTTCAACCATTCTCGGAACGGGCGCTAATTTGCTCGTGACACCGACGAATCGCACCAATGTTTACTACGTAAGAAGCAGAAATGCGGACGGTTGCACGGCCATTGACAGCGTAGTGATTACGAATGCGGAAATTAGAATTAACCGCGCAACGCGGGTTGATGTCTGTAACGATGTCAATAAAACAATCACGGTTACCAACTTAACGGGCGACCCGTTGAAGGTTAAATGGACGCCTTCGAGCTTGTTGACATCGAGTGATACTGCCTTGAGTCCGACGGTCAAAACGACGGCAGACGGCGTTTTGACGGGCGTTTTCACGAACGCTTTTGGTTGTACTTTGCGCGACACGATTCCGTTGAAAGTACAAACCGTTAATGCAACAGCAACGGCTTCGGCGCGGACAATTTACGCGGATGAAATCGTGACTTTGTTCTCCACGCCCCTTGGTGCGGCCAAATACGCTTGGATGCCCATTGAAACCATCAATACACCGTCAAACGCCAGCACAACGGCAACGCCTAAAGCAACAACAACGTACATCGTGAAAGTGACCGATGCCTTTGGTTGCGAAGACACGGCGCAAGTGGTGGTCAACGTTTTGACTCCTCAGTGTGCCGAGCCTTTTGTTTTCATTCCGCGTGCTTTTACGCCGAATGGCGATGGGACGAACGAAAAAGTCTTCGTTCGCGGTGATTATCTCATAGAAATGGAATTTGTAATCTATAACCGTTGGGGTGAGCAAGTCTTTTTGACTAAAAACCGCGCGGATGGTTGGGATGGCACCCACAAAGGCACCGCCGTTTGCCCCGATGTTTACGGTTATTACGTCAAAGGCAAGTGCAAAAAAGGCGAAGATTTCTTCATCAAAGGGAATATTACGGTGTTGAAATAGGCTGAAAAAAATACCATTCAGGCAACTAAAAAAGCCGAACGAGACACACGTCTTGTTCGGCTTTTTTTGATTCTAAAATGCTCAAAAACAGCGTCGCCCGTATAGAAAAACGCTATGCCCGATTTTCGAGCGCAGCGAGAAAGATGGTGTTGTGGATAGTTCAATTTTTATGTATAGTTTCAAAAATTTTCCCTATGGAATATTGAGATATTGAGATATTGAAATATTGAAATATTGAAATATTGAAATATCAAATTTAAATTTGCAATTATGTGGTAATCAATTGTTTGCAAGTCTTAAATTCTTAATTTCCCATACCTTTACGTCATTAATTTAAAATCACTAATTATTTTATGAAAATACTAATATTTAGGCAATTATTGTTGACAACGCAGTTGTTATTTACGCTGTCATTTGCATTTGGACAGCAAACACCGATTGATAGCACTGTTTATCCTTCGGAGATATTGGAAATTAAACCAATTTATAAAGGTGGCGATAAAGAAATGTACAGGACTTTAGGTCTAAATTTAGGGTTTCCACCGATTTTAAGGGAAAGATTTGGCACTATCGGTACGGCTTATATAAGTTTTATAATTGATGAACGGGGAAAACTGGATACGCCATCCATTAAAATGGTCTTTTTTATGGCAGGAGCTACCCCCCAAGAGCCTAAACCTAAACATATTTTCGATGCAAAAAAATTGGATAATATTTAAGCTGTTTGTGTTGAGGAAGCCAAGCGTGTTGTGCTTGTTTTGACCACTTGGACACCCGCACAAGTTGAGG
>JAYUKJ010000989.1:0-6717 GCA_043764555.1 Saprospiraceae bacterium | reverse complement strand
CAATTAGAATTACCGTTCTCATGGCAAACTATAAAAATGAGTACGACTTTATGAGACAAGAACTGAGTACGACTTAATAAGATTTAACAGGGGTCCCTTTTTCTGAAAATCAACCCGATACGCCTCGATAAACCGCCGATAAATATCCGATTCGTTCAAAATATCAGCATTGCCAATCACGACCAATTGCCGCCGCGCACGGGTCAAAGCGACGTTTAATTTCCTATCCACACCTTCTTCCGAAAGCGAAACTAAGGACGCCAATTGACTCTTTTCGTTGGTACACAAGGAGAGCAAAATCACGTCGCGCGCGCCACCTTGATAGCGTTCGACGGTATCAATCGTGATTTTACTAACGTCAAAATTTCGGCTTTGCAATTCCGCTTGAATCTGCGCAATTTGGGCGCGATAGGGCGTAATGACGCCGATACTGAGGGGTCCTATTTTTCGGTCATTTTTGGCGTAAATTTTTTCAAATGCGTCCACCAAGTCGCCAATCAGTCGCGCTTCGTGGGCGTTGGTTTTGTTGAAATTATTGCCCGTGTCGGTTTCAGAATTGAGGAACAAAACCCGACGTTCGCCAATCATTTGCTCCAAACCACCCGTCGAGTCAATCAATTGAAAATCAGTGTTTTGCAACTGAAATGCGCCCAAATTAGCGGGTAAGATATGGAGTTTTTTCTCGTAAAAATTAATCGACGGAAACTGCATAATGTCCGTGTGCATCCGTCCTTGATGGCTCAATTGGTCGTACGCCCACGTCCAATTTTCTTTGATGCACCGTTTGTAAAGGCGTTCAAAAAGCGAATTTCTAAGATTATTTAAACCGACCGAATGAAGTAAATCCTCGTGAATTGCCGATTCTACTTCGGGTTGCTGAACGACGGCGGGCAATTGTTTGTGGTCGCCAATCAACGTGAAATGATTGAAATGCGGCAACAAACCCACCAATTGCGGTTCAAGAATTTGGGACGCTTCATCAATCACAACCCGTTGAAAATCAATGAGTTCCAACAGTTCAGGCTTGCCATTCATCGAAGCAACGGTTGCCACAAAAACGCGGTGACTTTCCAAAACGGCTTTCAAATCTTTACGCGTTTTGACGGTTTCAATTTTTTTATCCAACAATTGGTCATGAAATTTCACGCCCGTCGAATAGCGCGAACCAATCCGCACGTAGTCCGTCTTGACCCATTCGCCGAGTGTTTCAATCGCTTCGCAAATCTCATCAACGGCGCGGTTTGTGTAAGCCAAAAGCAACAATTTTTCATCCGTTTTGCCCAGCAAATGACCGACCAAATGCTTCAACATGACGCTCGTTTTGCCCGTCCCCGGCGGTCCCCAAAGGAGGAAATAATCCTGCGAATTGAGCATTTTTTGAAGAATCCTACGCTGTTCCTCGGTCATATCCTTGTTTTCATCGACTTCAATTTTAGTCGTCGGGTACAAATCGTCGTTGGCGGAAGCCGCGTTCGGATGCGTCGGTGCGGCAGTCGTGAGCAACAGGTTTTTCTTTCGTTGTGGTGACCGCATAAAAGAAAAAAGTCCGCGAAACATGGCGTTGAAACTGCTGTCCAAAAGGTCGTGTTCGACGTTCCAAAACGCGGTTTTTTCAAAAATAGCTTGATTTAATTGCCGTGAACGCAGCCGCACCGTCACCGTTTCTTTAGTCATGCCGACGACTGAACATTTGAAAATTTGGTTTTCCAAAACGGGCGGTCGTGTCTGCGTCAAAGCGGCAATTTGATGCGTCAGTTTTTGTAAAGTTGTTAATTGTTCGGTTTCCGAAACGTCGTGCGAAGGATATAAAACGACAATATCGCCAATGCGGAAATTTGCCAACGGGTTTGTCAACGCCGTTTTTTCAAAAAGAATCAACGCATCGGGCTGAAAGCTCTGATTATCAATGACTTTTAAATGGCTAAAAATCGCAAAGTTATCTTCTTTCGATTCCGCCGAGTTGAGCCACAACGCCGCGACGCCGTTTGCCGTCTCGTTTTCAGAATGACCCATTTTTGAAATCTGATGCTCTCGCGCGATGAACGACGCAAAAGATTCAAAATAAAGGCGCTCCAAATCGGTCAAACCTTCATACACTTTGGCAAATAAATCAATGTCTTTTTTCTCAAAACCCGACGAAGAACCCGACAATCGTTCAATCAAACGCGTAAAAAGCCACGTTTTTTGAATCGAAAGGGACCCCTCCCGATAATCTCGGGACAAGTCCGTATAAACGCCTTTTTCGACGTTTTCAGCAGTAGATTCACCTAATTTGGTCGTTGTCGCTTCACTTAATTTTAAATTTTTAATTTTTAATTCCAAATGTTGCCGCCCGTTCCATTTGTCGCGATTGATGTTTATCAAGGCTTGTTCCAAGGCCAAAATCTGGTTGCGGATGTTCAGAGCCTCGTATTGTTGCGCTTTTACGACGGGCGCATATTTTAAATTATCGTTATCTAAAACTGAATACAGAATGTAATTCAGCGGATTTTGAGTCGTCCCAAACGCTGCTTCAACCAACATATCGTAGAGCAACGTCTGCGTAAAATGGTTGTTTGAAATGCCATAAATGTTCGGTCGAAATGGTTTCCCACTTTTCAATTCCACGATTGCCGCCTTGCTCGGTGTCGTCGGATTTTGATAAAACAAATCGAGACGCCCTTGCAAACCGTATTTTGGCGCGTAAAATGACGGCTCCAAATAGCAATCTTCGCGCTGAATACCGACCTTTGGCAAGCCTTCCGTCACGACTTGTTTGATGTGCAAAAAATGCCCTTCGGCTTCACTATAAATCGTTCGCATTTCGCGTTCTTCAAAAGAACAAAACGCTAATGGGTTGATTTTGAATACTTTAGGAAACGTTTCTTTGAAACCGACCGTCGGGTCTGCCATTAATTCATCGAGGAAGAAATTGGCAATATTTCCTTTCATGATGCTTGGTGAGACTTCGTAAGGCGTGAATTTTTTCAATAAATGCAACAACGGCTCGGCTTGCGGACGGTTGAAACATTCGGCAACCGCCGTGACGTCCACCAAATAATCAGGTTCAATCACGAAGGCACGCGGACGCACAACCCCCTCAGTATCGACCTCACAATTGAGCAAATGCAGTGTCGTCGGAAAGCCAAAAACCATCCGCAGCATGGCTATCGAACGGCGAAAATTTTCGTTCCGCTCAGCAATATTGTACTGAACTTTTATCTCATTGCCCGATTCTTCTTCCACGCAAATCAACTGCTCTTTCTCCGCATCATCGCGCAGCGCAACGACCCGTAAAAAGGCTTTTTTTGACGAAATATCAGTCGTGGAAAATTTGAAATAATCGGAAGCTGGTAGAATTTTAGTGAGGTCAATGGGCGGCTCTTCGTTGAAGAAAATTTTTACTGCATCCGCCGTTGCGCGCAAACCTAATAAATATAAATCATGCGTATTTTGTTGGCTACTCTTTTTTTGTGATTGTTTTCTAAATTGTTGAATAAAAATTTGGCGACGCGGCGGCACTTCATATTTCTGAAAAGCGTAAGCAACCCGCGCAAAAAGCGTGTTGAACGGTACGCGCTCTTGCTCCGTTGCGGTCATGAAAATCTTATGCAACAACTGATAGAGGTTTTGAACGCTCGGATACTGAGGGGTCTCTGATGCCTTATGAATTTTCAGAATTTCAAGGTAAAAAAGGCGCGCCGTTTCTTGATTTTTGCTCATCGTGTTTCAGGATTTTGAAACACATAGGCACATAGGACACATAGATTTTTAGAGATGCTAAACGTCGGCGAGGTTTGAAACCTCGCCGACGTTAGTGTTCCCAAAAGCAAAAACCTATGTGTCCTATGTGCTTATGTGTTAAAAAGAAATCGTAAAATTATTTTTTATACATTTTGAATTTAGCCAAGCCCATGCGTTGCAAAAAATGGCACAACGAGACGTGTAAAACGCCCAAACCATACTGCGAACTCCGCACAAAATTGATGGAAGACGCCTCTTCAAAATACTTGGTCGGGCAAGTCACTTCGGCAATATCGAAACCCGCGTAAACGATTTGCGACAGCATTTGATTGTCAAAAACAAAATCGTCCGAATTTTCCGCCAAATTGATACCCCTCAGTACATCCGCCGAAAAAGCGCGGTAACCCGTGTGGTATTCCGATAATTTGTAATCAATCAGGAAATTTTGAGTCATCGTCAAAAATCGATTTGCGACGTATTTCCAAACGGGCATACCGCCTTTTAGCGCGCCTTTGCCCAAAATGCGGGAACCCAAAACGACGGGATACAAGTCGTCGCCGATGATATTGACCATCGCGGGAATCAATTTTGGCGTGTATTGGTAGTCGGGATGCAACATAATCACGATGTCGCCGCCGAGTTCCAACGCCTTATTGTACAGCGATTTTTGATTGCCGCCGTAACCTTTGTTTTTTTCATGCACTATAACGTGCTGAATACCAATGTGTCGCGCAAGGTCTTTGGTGTTGTCCTTGCTCGCATCGTCGCAAAGGACGACTTCATCAACGAGGTCGAATGGAATCTCGTTGTAGGTTTTTTCTAATGTTTTTGCCGCATTGTAAGCGGGCATCACGACGATGACTTTTTTACCCTTGTACATTTCGTTTTTTTGAATTTACAACGTTTTGACGTTCGGGAAACTTTAAAAATTTCCCGAACGTGCGGCGTCATTTTTTATGCTTCCACTTTTTCTTCAATCGCCGTTTCAGCCGCTTCCTCTGCGACGGCTTCTTTCAACAAATCGCGGCTGCTTAGGAAATTGAACCACTTAATCATTTTTTTGATGTCCGAAATATGCACGCGGTCGCGGTCATGTTCAGGTAAAATTTTGATTAAATAGTCGCGCAAAACGGGCGAGGCATCTTTTTCCGAAGGGAGTGGATTGTCCGCGAGTTGGTCTTTCATATTCGTCAAAACTTGGGCAAGCGAGACTGTTTCTCCGCCGTCAATATAGACCGAAATGGTTTCAAACGGAGAGAACTCATGCGAGCGAATCGGCGTGAATTTGCGCTCTTTTGAGTCGAAATTCTCGATAATCAAGCCGTTTGACCGCACAGCTATTAGTTTTTGGACGCCCGACATTCCTGCGACGGCGACGAAATTTTTTACATCAATCATTGTCTAAAATTATATTTGATAAAATATTTTGTTTCAACTCTGTTTCAAATTTTCGCAAAGCTATGAATTTTCGGAAAATTGAGGTTTTTTTTGGCAAAAATCGCTCAAATACTGAGGGGTCCTAAAATTCAATTTTAATCTTGGTTGCCTGATTATTTATCTACAATCCCTAAATTCGTAGATAAATTAGTAGCTGATGAGTCGTTGCAGAATTTGTAAAAAAAAAATAGGACCCCTCAGTATCCAACACAAATTTGTGAGAAAATCGCCGTTCCTTTGCCGTTTGAATTCTCAAATAATTGTTTTAAAAAATTGATAATCAATGAATTAACGTTCAAAATAAAAATTCATTGAGCAACGACGTATGACCACTTCACCGATTATCGACATCATTATTCCCGCTTACAACGAGGAAAAATCCATCGTTCACGTTATCCGCGACATTCCCCGAAAGCACGTCCGTGACATCATCGTTTGCAACAATGCTTCAACCGACCGCACGGCCGAAGTAGCGGCCGAAAATGGCGCAACCGTCGTCAATCAACCGCAACGCGGCTACGGCAATGCCTGTTTGGCGGGCATGGCTTTTGTGGCAAAAAAGGCGGAAAAGCCCGATATTATCGTGTTTTTAGACGGCGATTACTCCGATTATCCCGAAGAACTATTGCTTTTGATTGCGCCAATTGTCGAAGGAAAGGCGGAAATGGTGATTGGTTCACGGGCATTAGGCGCGCGGGAAGCGGGTTCAATGACGCCGCAACAAGTCTTTGGCAATTGGTTGGCGACGCGCATGATTCGCTCGTTTTTCAACTATACGTTCACCGATTTAGGACCTTTTCGGGCCATTCGTTACGATAGTTTGTTGAAAATCGGGATGGTTGACCGCAATTATGGTTGGACAGTCGAAATGCAAGTCAAAGCGGCAAAACTCAAAATGGCTTGTACCGAAATTCCCGTAACCTATCGCCGACGCATCGGTGTGTCGAAAGTGAGTGGCACCGTGAAAGGGACGATTTTGGCGGGTTATAAAATCATTTTAACGATTTTTAGGTACTTGTAAAAGTTGTAAAAGCAATTACAAATGATGAAAAGAATATCATGTGCACCGCACTTGGCGAAAATATTGCAGTATAAAGCCTCTTTTTTACCAGTTTAACCGCTGTTTATATGTGTTTTAGAACGGTCTAACCGCTTTTGCAAACGTGCTTTTGTAATATTTTGACCCTAAATTGTCTTCTCGAACGCCTGAATCGGCCGCGTGAATGAACAAAACGGCTTCTTTTTTCACTTCCGTTATGATGCCAACGTGGCTGATACGGTTGCTGTTTTTGTTGGTCACAAAAAAAACCAAGTCGCCGACCTGAATCTCCTGAATCTGAATTTCTCGCCCGACGGTTGCCATGTCGTAGGACGTGCGCGGCAAAGCCAAATTGACGGACTGAAAAGCCACCGTTACCAAACCTGAACAATCAAATCCTGCTGCCGTAGTCCCGCCAAATTTGTAGGGCGCACCCGTGTAAGAGCGCGCTTTTTGAACGATATTTGAAATTGTTTTGACGTTGTAACGGCTTGAATTTTCCGTTTTTTTAGGTTGGA
>JAYUKJ010000988.1:0-2014 GCA_043764555.1 Saprospiraceae bacterium | reverse complement strand
CTGTTGCCGCCGCCTTTTGTCGCCGATAATCGGCTTTCAACGCTTGGCGAAGCGGTCATTTCGCCGCTTTCTTTGCGTTGGATGTGGTCGTGGCCTTCTTTTTCGCAAGCGGCACAAGCGCGTTGAGCAGCATTAATATTAAACGGTGTTATATTTGGCAGCGCGGCGTTGAACGTCGGCGAGGCGTTGAACGTCGGCGAGGTTCCGAACCTCGCCGACGTTGGCATCGCGGAGCGTTGCACGACTTTATCTGCCATCGCGTCGGCTTCTTGTTCGTATTTATCATTGGGTTGACCAACGGTTAGTTTCGCTTGAATCGGCAACCGCATCACGGATTCAGGCGCGCGTTCAGCCACTGCTTGCGGCTCGGTGGCAAGCAATTTAAACGTCGGTTCTGGTTTAAAGAACGGCGTTGTTGCCTTCGTCAAAGGCGTTTGCTGTGGCTGTTGCGCTTTTGAAAACATGATGCTAAGTAATAAATGAGCAATGAAAAATGAAAATAGGACCCCTCAGTATGAGCGCCGTTTTGGCGTCTTTTAAAAATTCAAAGCCGTGAATTATACCTTGATATGCGTCGATTTTACCTTAAACCAATCAATAAACCAAGCGCGAGTCCCGCCGCCGCGCCGAGTATCATGTCCTTAATGCCTTGCCAAGTCCACCCTTTATTGGCTTCTTTGGCGGTCAAAATAGCGGCTTTGTACTGCGCCGTGAGGGTTTTATTGATGTCCATCAAATCGGCGTTTGTTTGTTTCAAATAGGACACGCGGATGTTTTGAATCGAATCTAAACCCGCGCGTACTTTGTCTTTTTCTTCACTAATTTTGATGAGTTCGTCCGTGTAAACCGCCACGTTTTTCTGTTCGGGTTTCATGGATTCGTAGAGTTCCAAGAGTCGTTTCAACGGCAAGGCTTCGCTTTCTTTTATCAGCATCATCGGAAAATTATTGCCATTATTCTTGATACGCGCCGTTAAAAATCGCAAGCCTTCCGCGTTTCGGACGTTGACGTAGTTGAGAATATAATTGGTGTCGGGCAGCGATATTTCGACGAACTTTTCTTCAAAATTCGGCTCCACTTGCGCCCGCAAACAGACCGTTTGGCTTGCTATAAACAAGCCAATTAGTCCAATTAAATAATATTTGCAACCATTTTTAATCATTTTAAATTCATTTTATTGCCAAAGAATCTTCCGTTATTAAATCAAAATAGCTCGACCGTTTAGCGCCTTGACTGATGCGGTCTTTGAGGACGTCGTTGTGTTCTGTGGCCAATTTGACGGCTTCGCTTTTACGCCCGTCGATGGCAGCTTTGGCTTTCGTCAATTGCGTTTTGACCACTTCCGATTTTAAATCCAATTGCTGCAAAGTCGCGTAAAAATCAGTCACTTGCTGCAAGGTTTTGGCTTCTTGTTCGGCGGAGGCGCGCTGCAAGGAATCGACCAATTTTAAGGTCGCCAAATGCTCCCGCTCAATCATTTTTATTTGCTGCCGAATTTCTTTCTGTCGTTGACAACCGCTGCCGAATTGATTGCCCATGAAAAACACCGCGCCCAACAAAATGAGTTGCAAAATAGTCCCGTTGCTTTTCACTTTTGACAAAATAATGGATAAAATCGACGGTGTTTTAATCGGCTCAACGGGCGCAACAACTGCCGCAGTAATCGGCGGCGTTAGCGAAGGTTCAACCAATATTTCCCGCGTCGTTGTGACGACTTCCGACGCTGTTGTCGTGACGTCAACGGATTCTTTGAGCGTCTCCTTCGACGGCGTTTTGTTGAAAAAAGTGTTGCGATTGTCCATTTCTTTATTGTTGTAAATATTTTATGTTTAAACTTTCCAAAAGTTTGAAACTTTTGGAAAGTTATTCTACCATTCAACGACCATAAACCGCGACATTCCCGCCGTTTTTATCATCGAACAACCCCACGGCAACCTATCCATCAACACATCGACCGTCCGCCGCTCGACTTGCAGCCGCCAATTCTCGTCCGCCGAAACGGTGAGTTTTGCGG
>JAYUKJ010000987.1:0-2026 GCA_043764555.1 Saprospiraceae bacterium | reverse complement strand
CGCCCGTCACGGCGTGCGTCGGGTGCAAGGTATGCGGCGTCAAATAGCGCGACGTGATGTTGCCGTTTGCGCGGGGTTTCGATAAAATCGCCACTTTTGGCAACACGCTGTTCGTCACATCGCCCAAACCCATGCGTTGACCCGCTTCCATTCTGATGCTTTCGATTTTCTTCATGAGGTCTTTGTTTTTTTCAAAAAAATCGGACCCCTCAGTACCTTCCATCCCCAAGTCGCTTGCTTTCATCAATACCATAGTCGAACCAGCATCCAGTAACGTTACCTCAATGCCTTGAATTTTTTCTCGAATCACGCCAGTTGGCATCAATTTTCCCGTTTTTCCGCCCACTTGGTCAAATAAATTTAAAATAACGGGCGCCGCGGTTCCAGGAACGCCGTCGATTTTCATCGTGCCGTTATATTCGACAACCCCGTTTGGCGTTTGCACGATTTCTTCTATAATTGACTTCGTATTAATGTTATACACCATGACGCGGGTCTCGGGAATCGTCGCTTTTACCCAACCTTTTTCAATCGCAAATGGTCCAACGCCCGCCATCATATTGCCGCACGGCGGCGTGGTATCGACGACGGGATTCTTGATATCGACTTGGGCAAACAGATAATCGACGTCGATGCCTTTGCGCGTCGAGGGCTGTGCCATGACCACCTTACTCGTCACCGTCACCGTGCCGCCGAGTCCGTCAATTTGCGAAGGGTCGGGCGAACCCATGACTTTTAGGAGCAATTCGTTGCGCTTTTTCACGTCGGCGGGCAAATCGCGCATATCAAAAAAAGGACCTTTCGACGTGCCGCCGCGCATATACATACACGGAATTTCGTTCACGGCCAATTTTGGGGACCCCTCAGTATAAACGGCTTTTTGGACGTAAGAAGCGACCGTTTGCGGTGTTTTACACGCAGTTGTTAGGAGAAACGCAATTGCGAATAGGGCAATTAGGTTTGATTTTATTGATTTTGCCCTTGTTGTCTGAACCATGATTTGTTTGATTGTTTTACGATTTTAATTTTATACAAAGATAAAGCAACTTTATAAATTCTGAAAAACGGCTTTTTGGCATCAAAACGGCTTTTCCCGATTTTCGGGATGTCGGAATACACTATATACTGAGGGGTCCTATTTTGGGGTTACACTTGCTGCTGAATACCCCGCGCTTCTCCCGAAAACCGCGCCCGAAGTCAAACCCGAGCCGCCCGGATAGCCGTAAAAAAAGACGCCGCCGACGATTTCTCCGCAGGCAAATAAGCCGTGTACGGGCGTATCGTTTTCCGTTAAAACTTCTCCGTTTGTGTTGACTTTCAGACCGCCGTAAGTAAACGTGATGCCGCCCGTGACGGGATAGGCTTTAAACGGTGGCGTGTCGAGCGTGTTTGCCCAATTTGATTTGTTTAAAACCAAGCCTTCCGTATTTTTCCCGTCTTTTATCGTCGGGTCAAAAGTCGCTTTTTTATTGACGGCGGCGTTGTATTCCGTCAATGTTTTTAAGGCTTTTTCGGGATTAATGCCGTGCAGTTTTGGCACCAATTCTTCCAAAGAATCGGCTTCAATGACCGTGGCGTCGTGGGTTTTGTATTCAGAATAAAGGAGACTATCGACCTTGGCGTCGAAGATTTGGTACGCCAAATTGTCGGGTTGTTCCAAGACCGCTTTGCCGAATTGCGCGTAGGTGTAATTTCTAAAATCCTTTCCTTCATCCACGAAGCGTTCACCGCGTGCGTTGAGCATGACGCCGAACAAATAACTGATTTTTCGATAATGTTTTCTTTCAATGAAAGGGATTTTCAAATTGCCGTATTCAGGCATATTAGCGTCCATCGGCGTCGCGTGGCAACCGCCGAAAAAGCCGTTTAGTGCGGCGCCAACTTTGGTTCCCATCTCAATGCCTTTGCCGAGATTGTGGCGCGTTCCCCGCACTTTGGCTTTTGCCCACATTTTGCCTAAATACTTGATTCTCAATTCTTTATTCGCTTCAAAACCGCCGCAAGCCAAGACGACGGCATCGGCATT
>JAYUKJ010000986.1:0-2027 GCA_043764555.1 Saprospiraceae bacterium | reverse complement strand
AAGCCGTCACTTTAGTTGCCAAATCAAAAGTCGGTTGGCGTTTTATCAACTGGCAAAACTTCAACGGCAACATTCTTCACTCACTTGACACGTTTAAGTTTACCGCCACGCAAAGTTTGTCATTGGTCGCCATTTTTGAACAAATTCCGACGTGCAGCGGCACAACAACCCTTACCAATTGCGGCGGCGTTGTGGAAGACGGCAGCGGTAGCGGTTCTTATTCCGCAAACCTCAATTGCAATTGGCTCATTCGACCCAGCACAAACCCGCGCTCCATCATCTTGAAATTCACGGATTTCAATTTGGAGCAAGGCTCGGACTTTGTAAGTTTCTACGACGGCACTTCTCAGAACAACCCATTTCTCGGCAGTTTCACGGGTGCTTCGTTGCCCCAAGATTCCATCATCGCCAACAGCGGCTCGGTCTTCGTTGTTTTCACGACAAGTAGCTTTGGCACGGGTCAAGGTTGGCGCTTGACGTATCGGTGCGATTCGGTGCGGCGTTACACCGTCAATGCGTCAATTACACCCACAAACGGCGGCACAATCGTCGGAACGGGCGCTTATACTGAGGGGTCCTTCGTTCGGCTAATTGCGCGGCCAAATGCGGGTTACATATTTATCAATTGGACAGATACGCGGACGGGGCAAATCGTTTCGACTTTCGACACCCTGCAATTCACCATCAACGCCAATCGCTATTTATCAGCCGCTTTCCGCTTGAAACCCACGTGCAACGGCTTGACAACCTTAACAACTTGCGCGGGTTCTTTCGACGATGGCAGCGGCACGAACCCTTACAGCGACGACTTAAATTGTTCATGGTTGATTCAACCGTCAACGGGGCGCTCGGTCATTCTACGGTTTACCGAATTTCAAACATCCTACTCCGACTACGTGTATATATACGACGGAACGTCCACAAACGCGCCGCTTCTCGGTGCCTTCAGCGGTGCTTCGTTGCCATCTGATTCTCTCATTGCCAACAGTGGAACGGCGTTTGTGGTTTTTCGCGCCTACTACGGTGGACTTAACAAAGGTTGGCGCTTGAATTATCGCTGCGATTCCGTCAATCAATACGTCGTCAGCGCGCGTGTTAATCCAACAATTGGTGGCAGTGTCACGGGTGCGGGTGTTTACGCGGGCGGTGCTTACGTCAAGCTCGTTGCGCGCCCCGCGTCGGCTTATGCGTTTGTCAATTGGACGGATGAACGGACGGGCGGGACTTTTTCGTCGCTTGACACCTTGTCTTTTACCGTCAATCAAAACCGTTATTTGATTGCCAATTTCCGATTAAAACCAACGTGCAGCGGTCAAACGCTCATCACGGATTGCAGCGGCACTTTCGACGACGGCAGCGGTCCGAATCCTTATACTTCCGAGCTGAATTGTTCTTGGTTGATTCAACCGACGAGCAATCCGCGGTCAATTGTTTTAAATTTTACGTCTTTTCAACTGAATTACAGCGATTACGTGAACATCTATAACGGCACGTCGGAAAACGCGCCACTTTTAGCTTCTTTTTCGGGCAGCAATCCGCCGAGTGATTCCGTAAGTCGTTTAATCATTGCCAACAGCGGTCGCGCTTTTGTGCGCTTCACAACCAGTTATTCCAACAACGGCTACCAAGGTTGGCAGCTCAATTACCGCTGCGATTCCGTCCGTCGCTACGTCGTTAATGCCGTTGCAAGTCCGTCCTCTTCCTACGGTACAGTCGTCGGCGCGGGTGCTTATACTGAGGGGTCCGCCGTCGTTTTGATTGCGCGTCCTGCAAGTGCTGCGTTCCAACTTTTCAATTGGACCAATCAACGGACGGGTCAAATCGTTTCGACATTAGATACCTTGCGTTTCTCGGCAACTGAACACCGCTATTTGGTGGCCAATTTCCGTTTGACACCAAGTTGCGACGGCTTAACGCGCCTTACAACGTGCGGCGGCAGCCTCGAAGACGGCAGCGGCACGAACATCTACACGGCTAATTTGAATTGTTCTTGGTTGATTCAACCCACGTCGGCGCCGCGTTCAATC
>JAYUKJ010000985.1:0-2027 GCA_043764555.1 Saprospiraceae bacterium | reverse complement strand
CAATTGTCACGCTTTTGGCGGTCGAAACACCCGAGCGCGGCGGCTCATCACCCGACGGTGCGGACGTTGCGGATTCGTTGGATTGCGGAATGGAAGGGTCTTCGGCATTTACCCGATTTTCGGGTTCGTTAGGTTTGTTTTCAAGCGTGTATGCGTGGCTTTGAGGCTCATTTGCCGTGCTTAAAGGCGCCGAAACGGCTGGATACTGAGGGGGTGCTTCCGCTTTTGCGGGCGCAGTTTGGTCGGTTGGTGCGTTGTTGGGCGTGGGAATTACGGTGCTTCGGTCAGCCGTTTTTTTTTCAACGGAAAAGGATTGCGCCGACAAATTGAGCGCTCGACCGATGTAAGTCATTTTAACCAAAGCCATCTCCACGTGGAGGCGTTTGTTGCGCGCCATTTTGAAATTGATGTCGCAATCGTTGCAAAGATTCAGCGCCGTCAAAACGAAGGATGTATTGGACAAAACGGCTTGTTGTTGATAGCGCGCTTTCAAATTGTCGCCAACTTCCAACAATTGCAACGTTTGTACATCCTTGCAAACCAACAAGTTACGCAAATGTTCGGCCAATCCGCCGATAAAAATATCGCTGTCGAACCCGCGCCGCATGATGTCGTCGAAGGTCGTAAAAACGGTCGGTAAATCTTCCGCAAGGAGCGCATCCGTGAGTTTGAAATAATAATCGTAGTCTAATACATTCAAATTTTCAATCACATCCGCGTAACTAATCGTCTTATCCGTCGAAGCCGAAACGATGCGGTCGAAGATGGAAAGCGCGTCGCGAAGGGCGCCGTCCGATTTCTGAGCAATAATATGGAGGGCATCGGGGTCGGCTTTTATGCCTTCGGTATCACAAATTTTTTGCAAATGAGCAACCGTGTCGGGAATCTGAATCCGTCGGAAATCGAAAATTTGACAACGGGACAGAATGGTTGGAATAATTTTGTGCTTTTCAGTCGTTGCCAAGATAAAAATCGCGTGCGCGGGCGGTTCTTCGAGCGTTTTTAGGAACGCATTGAAGGCAGCCGACGACAACATATGCACCTCATCAATAATAAAAACTTTGTATTTACCTTGTTGTGGCGGGATGCGCGTTTGCTCAACGAGCGAGCGAATGTGTTCGACGGAGTTGTTGGACGCCGCGTCGAGTTCAAAAATATTGAAAGACGAACTTTGGTTGAACGATTTACAGGATTGGCATTCGTTGCAGGCCTCAAAATCGGCCGCCCGATTGGTGCAGTTCAGAATTTTCGCCAAAATCCGCGCGTTCGTCGTTTTGCCGACGCCTCTTGGACCGCAAAATAGGAAAGCGTGCGCCACGTGGTCGGTGCGCAAGGCATTTTTTAACGTCTGCGAAACGTGGGCTTGACCGACAACTTCAGAGAATTTCTGGGGACGGTATTTTCTGGCGGAAACGACAAATTCACTCATGGGGCAAAACTAAATAAATTTCGGGCGATTGGAAGAAATATTTTCCCACATTTTGTATTTTTTTGTTTCAAACAAATAAGTTTAAGCAAAAGTGTGGTTTCCGTTTTGTCCTTAATCTTTCTCAAAAAACAGGGCGTTAAGTCCGAGAAATATCTATTTTTGCAGATAAAAATAACCCGCCGAAAGAACCAATCTCGCTCAATCTCACGCCTAAATTATTTAAAATCAACTTTTTACGTATGAAAAAGCATTTACGTGTCGCCATACTCGACCTCAATAACAACGTCCAAAATCGCGGGATTCCGTACATCCGCCGCATGGTTGAATATTACGGAGAATCCTTGTCTTACGACGTTTTCGACGTTCGACATAAAATGGAATTACCCGATTTGAGCTACGATATTTACATTTCGTCGGGCGGTCCGGGCAGTCCTTTCGACTTTGAAGGCGGTTGGGACAAGGGTTATTTTAACTTAATTCAACTCCTTGAAAGCTACAATCGAGACCCCTCAGTATCGCGTAAAAAATACGTGTTTTTCATCTGTCATTCGTTCCAATTGGCGTGTCAACATTTCAAAATTGGCACCATTAAACGCCG
>JAYUKJ010000984.1:0-2032 GCA_043764555.1 Saprospiraceae bacterium | reverse complement strand
AAATCCGCATTACTTTTCATTTATGATTATATTTAAGTTGCAAAATAATTTCTACAACAATGCAAAAGTGACGGGTTTAATAGGCGGGTATGTTGCATAATTGCTTAAGTAAATTGCGTTATTCACACGTTTTCACACGTTTTCGCAAAAGGACTTCAGGGCATATTGACGGGGTGACTTCAAGTCACCCCGTCAATTTAATCGCCAAAACCACTATAAATTGACTTGTTTTGTTCTCAAATTACAATTGCGACATAAAGCCGATAATTCCGAAATAAATTGCGTTATTCACACGTTTTCACATATTTTATAAAATAAAAAAAAAGCGTAGATACCCCCTCAGTATTTCGCCCTTTCTAAACAAAAAACGCTTGATTATCCGTTGACAATCAAGCGTTTGTGTTTTAATACCCCCTCAGTATTTTAGGCTCTTTTAACGCCAAAATGTGTGAATCATGTAATCAATTTAAAAAAATGTGTAACCCTGTTTTTTCTTAAAATATCCACCTTTGCGGGATAAATAATTAATATGAAAAAAGGTTTGAAGATAGCGGGATATAGCTTGTTAAGTCTTATTGTTTTACTACTCATTATTGTTTTATTGTTGCAAACGCGGTGGGCAAAAAATAAGATACGCGACGAAGTACAAACTTATGTGCAACATAAAACAAAGACGACTTTTGAAATCGGGCAAATTGATTTCAGCTTTCCCAAATGGATAGAAATAGACGGTTTATTGATGTTAGATAAAGCAAATGACACGCTTTTGATGGGTAAACACGTCAAAATTGATGTGGACATGCTCGCGCTTATCCAATCTAAATACATTATTAATAAAGTCGTGATTGACCAATTTTACGTTAATTTGTACAATAAAGAAGCGGACAGCACTTACAATTATCAATTTATTATTGATGCTTTTAAATCAAAAAAAACAGCCGTAAAAGCAACCGATACAACGCAAGTTTTGAATTTTAAAATTAAAGATATTGACGTAATTAGTACAAAATTTAACCAAAAAGATTATTATTTAGGGACTTTTATAGACGTAAATGTGCAGAAATTCCATTTAAATGTGGACAGCATTAATGTTAAAGATTTGCACGTGGACATCAATGATTTAATGGTAGAAGGCTTAGATTTCAGGTATTTAATCACTAAACCGCAAAAAACATCTGACACTAAACCCACTAATCCGCTTTTTACGATTAATAAAACGGTTGTCAAAAATAGTCATATTTATTTTGAAAACAAACCCGATTATTTGTTGACCGATAATTATATCAATTATTTAGACATTGTGGGTTTGAATAACACAATGCAATTAAACACCTACACCACAAGCTCGATTGTCCTCAATAACAGTTCAATTCTTTTTCAACATAAAACAGAAAATGAAGTCGTCAAAGTTGTAGCCGATACATTGACGGCTATTGCTAATAATAACACGTCTTTGGGCATTGTTATTAAAGATATTGCCTTGCAAAATAATGCGGTTGTGTATAACAATATATCGCAACCAAAAAAACGGACAGGTCTGGATTATTATCATTTGGATATAAAAGGCTTAAAATTATTGGCTTCCAATACTAAATTTGATAATGGCAATATAAAAGCAAATATTCAATCTTTTGGCTTTAAAGATAAAAGCGGTTTTGCCATTGATACGCTTAGTGGCATTGTCAATATGGACAGTAGCAACGTGGATATTAAGGATTTTTATGTCGCAACACCGTATTCAAAAATTGCGGCTAAGGCACTTATTTATCCCGAATCATTTAAAGGTGGCAACAAACAAAAATTCCCTTTGCCCGACAATGAAATACAAGTATCACAAGCCATTATTAGTCAAAAAGACTTAGAATTATTGGCGGAAACATTGGCAAAAAAATATAAAAAGCAATTGGCTGTCTTGGGCAATTTATCCATTAATGGGTTTATAAAAGGGAATGTGCATAAAATATATATTTCGTCTTTGGTCGTTAATTCTCTTAGAAACAATGATTTAAGCATTAATGTAACGGGTGATGTG
>JAYUKJ010000983.1:0-1972 GCA_043764555.1 Saprospiraceae bacterium | reverse complement strand
TCACAAGCGGAAGTGGACGAAGTTTGGGACTCCTACAACATGGGTTTGATTACGCAAAATGAGCGTTATAACCAAGTTGTGGATAAATGGACGTCGGCGGATAGCCAAATCACAACGGCTTTGATGAACGAATTGACAACGCACAAACAAGGGTTTAACTCCATCTTTATGATGTTGGACTCGGGTGCGCGTGGTTCGAAGCAGCAAATTAAGCAGTTGTGCGGGATGCGTGGTTTGATGGCGAAGCCTAAAAAATCGGGCGACTCGGGCCAAGCGATTATCGAAAACCCGATTTTGTCTAACTTTATTGACGGCCTTTCGGTATTGGAATACTTCCTTTCCACGCACGGTGCGCGTAAAGGTTTGGCCGATACGGCTTTGAAAACGGCGGATGCGGGTTACTTGACCCGTCGTTTGGTGGACGTGGCGCAAGACGTTGTTATTCGTGAGGAAGATTGCGACACACTGAGGGGTATCGAAACGTCGGCTTTGAAAGAAGGCGATAAAATTATCGAGCCGCTTTGGAATCGGATTCGCGGACGCTATACTTTGTACGATTTGTACCATCCCGAAACGGATGCCTTGATTTTAGGGGCTGCTCAATTCATTGACGACGATATTTCGCACGTTATTGAGGCGGCGGGCATCGAAGCGGTCACAATTCGTTCGGTTTTGACGTGCGAAACTAAGCGCGGTGTCTGTGCAAAATGCTACGGTCGTAACTTGGCTTCGGGTCGGATTGCTGAAAAAGGCGACGCGGCGGGTATTATCGCGGCGCAGTCAATCGGCGAACCGGGTACGCAGTTGACCCTTCGGACATTCCACGTGGGCGGTGTTGCTTCGACAACGCGCCAAGAGAGTGAATTGAAGGCGACGATGGCAGGTAAATTGGAATTTGATGAAATCCAAACCGTAGGATATACCGACGACAATGGCAAAAACATTGAAGTCGTTATCTCGCGGACGGGTGAAATTCGGATTCTTGAGCCTAAAACGGGTAAAGTTTTGTCAGCGAACAACATTCAATATGGTTCTACAATTTTCGCAAAAAATGGTCAAGAAGTTCAACGGAATGACAAGATTTGCGAATGGGACCCTTTCAATGCCGTGATGATTGCCGACCGTTCGGGTAAAATTGAGTTCCAAGACATTGAGGAAAACGTGACTTTCCGTGAAGAACGGGATGACCAAACGGGTTTTGCCGAAAAAATCATCATTGAATCGCGTAACAAACGTAAGATTCCAATTGTCAAAATCGTGGACGAAAGCGGTGATGAATTGAAAAACTTTACGTTGCCAGCGGGGGCTTATTTGACGATTGAAGATGGTCAAAGCATCAAAGCGGGTCAACGGATTGTGAAGATTCCACGTCGTTTGCAAAAAATTCAGGACATCACGGGCGGTTTGCCACGTGTAACTGAATTGTTTGAAGCGCGTAACCCTTCAAATCCTGCGGTTGTTTCGGAAATTGACGGCATCGTTAAATTGAGTACAACCACAAAACGCGGTAATCGTGAGGTAACGGTTGAATCGAAAGACGGCCAAATCCGCAAATATCTCGTGCCTTTGGCGAAACACATCTTGGTTCAAGACGGTGACTTCGTGCGCTCATGTACGCCGCTTTCGGACGGTGTAATTGCGCCACGCGACATTTTGGCGATTAAAGGCCCGTTTGCGGTGCAGCAATATTTGGTGAATGGTGTTCAAGAGGTCTATCGTTCGCAAGGTATTGCGATTAACGACAAGCACATTGAGGTTATCGTTCGTCAGATGATGCGTCGTTTTGAAATCATCGAGCCAGGAGATACCACATTCTTGGAAGGTGAACCCGTTGAAAAATTCGAGTTTTCGGAAGCAAATGATGCGTTGTATGACAAAAAAATCGTCGTTGAATCGGGTGATTCTGCCAAGATGAAAGTCGGTGCTTTGGTCACATTGCGTCAAGTGCGGGAAGAAAATTCGTTTTTAGATC
>JAYUKJ010000982.1:0-2034 GCA_043764555.1 Saprospiraceae bacterium | reverse complement strand
TTTAACGTAATTTCGCCGCCACTTATGAGTAAATTGCCGCCAATAGTGGCATTTTTGTCAATGATAACCGTGCCACCCGTTATGACCAAATCACCTTTAATGTCTTTTTTGACATACAGATTTCCACCCGCACAACGCACGTCGTCGCCCGTATAGCCATTGAAAACGACCGTACCGCCTGCCAATAATATGTCCTTTTGAGTGGTGTCATTGATGGTAATTGTACCGCCTGCGGTCACTAAATCGCCGTAAATAGGTGCGTTTATGGTGATATTTTCGCCCGTTGTATAGAGATTTTCATTAACGGCTTGAGTGATTGTGATGTGTTTGCCCAATTCCAAACGTTGTCCATTCAACATGGAATTAACGCCCGTTAAGCACAGCATAAAAATTGTTGATTTTTTCATTTTTAAAAAATTAAGTGTGAAAGTGTTTTCACAACAAGGCAAAAGTGGCGGGTTTGATGGTGGGAAGTGTTACAGAATTATGGAGAAGAGTTGCAATTTTCACACACTCTCAGTATAAATGCCCTTTTTTAACGCAAAACGCTTGACTATCGGTTTGATAATCAAGCGTTTGTGGGTTTTAGAGGACCCCTCAGTATTTTGAACAAAACTACCCCGAAATCCGCCGCATCACCGTTTCAAGCGGTCCATTTTTAAATTTCTTTTTCCAAAAAGCACTAAAAATGCAACTGATGATGAAGTAAAATACGGCAAAAATCAAAATCATTAGTGGATTTGTGGCGGCGGTTGCGGCATGATGTCCACTGTATTCTTTGCCCGTTATGAGCGCAAAAATCACCATGCCGATTGTCAAATGAGAGACGTAATGCGTTAACGTCATTTGACCAGTTGTCGCAAAAATAATTGCCCATTTGTTACCTTCAACTTTGCCACCGATATACATAAAAAACGAAATGAGCATCAAACCAAAAGCAAACGTACCCAACATAAAAGGTAAAAACGGCGGCACATAATCCGCCATAATGTAGAATTTTATATCAGGGTTCGTCACGTAATTTTGCCCATAAAATTGTAGGCTAATAATGGATAAATACACCGCTAAACCCGTAAAAAACAGCTTTTTTTGCGTTTTTTTTGCGCTCCAATCAAGCCTGCCGAGCCACATTCCCGCAATGAAATAAGCCACCCACGGGAAAATTGGATTCCAACCGTTGTAAAAAGTATTGCGTAAAAAACCTTTGATTGTCCAAAAATCGAGATATTCTAAGGTGTCAAAATTCCACCCCGTTTGGTAGGGAATAACCCATAACAGGGCGTGAAAAATCACAATTACCAACAACGCAAACCATAAATAATAGCGTTTTGGTAGGAATAAAATGAGGACAGCGATGTGCATATACCCACCGTAAAAATGCAAAATATCGGCGGGCCACCACGCATAAAGCAACATACCGACGGCAAACAAAAACCACGACCGTTTGCTGATGATTTTTGTCAATTTTGATTGTTCTTCTACGCTGTATTCGGCTTTATTTGTCATCAAAGCGATGCCCATACCTGCGAGTATCACGAAGACCGAACTTGAATTGCCGCTAAAAAGACTTAAAAACTGCCCCAACAAACTCTTATCCGTAAATGAGCCAAAAACCGTGTTGTAGTTCACGATAAACATCCCCAAAATGGCATACGCACGGGCTAAATCGAAGCCGATTATTCTTTGTTTCATAATTATAAATTTTAATGCGTATTGCCTTGGCTTTGAAGACCAACGCTGCCGACGATGATGAGAATAATGGAAACGATTTGAATCCAATTCAGCGTTTGTTTGAAGACAATGACATTCGTCAAAACGATAAATACCGTTCCGACACCCGCCGCTATCATGTAAACAAAACTTGTTTCAAATTTTTTTAACGCCAAGACGAAAAATACTAAGGCGATTAAATCAACCGCAACCGTGGCAACGGAGGGCAGCATTTTTGTAAATCCTTCGGAGAATTTTAGGGTCGCAAAACCCACGCTCTCGCACACTAAGGCGAGAAAAAGAAAGAGCCATTTCATAGATAAA
>JAYUKJ010000981.1:0-25077 GCA_043764555.1 Saprospiraceae bacterium | reverse complement strand
AAATTGAGTTGTGGTAGATACACCAACTGTTGACCCAACATGACAAGAAACTTGTAGTTGGTCATTTTAGCAATAATTCCCAATTCCATTGAGATATTAGCCGTAATTATATTGTGTGGGCCTCTTGCCATAGGTAGTTTTATGATATTGCCATTATAATATTCGTGCAGTTCGCGGCTGTTTCCTTCACGTGCCAAATACTCGACAAGCGTATAAGAACGCTCATTTTTGGGCGGCGGCGGCAGCACAGCTAATGGCATTTCTGTTTCAAAGACAAGGTTTGTATCGTTGAACATGATGTTAAGAATTTACTTAAAAAATTATCAAATAGCACTGAAAGATAAGCAAAAGTAAGCCTTTCTCTGAAAAAGAATACCGACGAGTAATAAAAATATAGAACCACAGAGCTACGCCCAGTAAAATTCCCATTAATTGTTTTAATTTGCCGTCGTTTAAAACTTTAAATGGTTTTAATTTCTGTTTCCAACAATTACTAACTACTTGATTATCAATGGCAATTACAATTTTAGGCATCCGTCATCACGGCGTTGGTTCGGCGAGAAACGTCGTAGAAATGTTGGAAAAACTCAAGCCCGACTTGATTTTCGTCGAAGGTCCGCCCGAACTTGATGCTGTGACTAAATGGGTGGGCGAAAAGGATTTGAAGCCGCCCGTTTCGATTCTTTGCTACGATGTGGACAGTCCGCAACGGGCGTCTTTTTATCCCTTCGCGGAATTTTCTCCCGAATGGCAAGCGATGCTTTTTGCCAAAAAAAATGCGATTCCCGTGCGGATGATGGACTTACCGATGTCTATTTCATGGGCGTTGCAGGACGAAAAACGGAGGAGTGAATTGGCAGAAAATGCAGGAAAAACGGCTAATTCGAGCTTGAAAAACGCTAAAAATGCCGTTTATACTGAGGGGTCCTTTTTGGAAAATTCCAGTGAAAAAACGACCCAAAATGAGGGTGACCGTGAAGGTCGCCCCTACGAAAGTATAGGCGTAGGGGCGACCTTCACGGTCGCCCTTGCCGAAAATGCCGTTTATACTGAGGGGTCTTTTTTTGACGCCGACGTTCGGAAAACTTTAAAATTTTCCCGAACGTTTTCGCCAAACCTAACATCTAATCGGTTCAATTCCAATGACTTACTAATTACACCAATTGACGAAGACGCCGAAATAGAACTCCCCGTTGCCCGTGACCCAATCGGCTATTTCGCCAAAATTGCGGGTTACGACGATTCCGAAATGTGGTGGGAGCACCATTTTGAGCAACGCCACATTGCCAACACCGCCGAAGCGCATTTTGAAGCCGTGATGTTGATGATGTCAACCTTGCGGGAACATGATGTGAAGTCGGCTTTGGATGAAGAAAATGTGTGGCGCGAGGCGTATATGGCGCAACAAATTCGGCAAGCACAGCGCGAAATGTATGACAATATCGTCGTCGTTTGCGGTGCTTGGCACGCACCCGCTTTGTTAGATTTGGATAAAACGGAGGCCGTTCACGCCAAAATTCTTAAAAAACTGCCAAAATCGAAGATAAAAGTCGGTGCAACGTGGATTCCGTGGACGAATGACCGCCTCTCAATGTCAAGTGGTTATGGTGCGGGTATTGTCTCGCCTGGGTGGTACGGTCATGTTTGGAAAAAGCCGAAAGACAAGGGCGAATTGTGGTTGACGAAGGTCGCGCAGTTGTTTCGGCAGAAAAAAATGGACATTTCGACGGCGCACGTCATTGAAGCCTATCGCCTTGCGGAAGCCGTTTCGTCGTTGCGCGGTTTGGGGCGCATTGGTTTGTTGGAACTTAATGAAGCGACGCAAACCGTTATGTGCATGGGCGATGGCATTTTGTTGGAACTCGTCAAAAAAGAACTTATTGTCGGTCATGGCATCGGAAAAGTGCCTGATGCGTTGCCAAAATTGCCTTTGCAAGCCGATTTTGAGGAGAAAATCAAGAAATTGAAATTGCCACAAACGGCTGATTTTAAGGATATTGAACTCGATTTGAGGAAGGAATTAGACCTGAATCGCTCCATTTTTCTGCATAGACTAACGATTTTGGGCGTCAATTGGGGTAAAGAATCCATGATTTCTTCAAAAGCAAAAGGTACATTCAAAGAAGCGTGGCGGTTGCAATGGAAACCCGAAATGCAGGTAGATTTAATCGAAAAAGGCATTTGGGGCAACTCGATTGACGAAGCAAGTTCTAAATTTTTGCTCGATAAAGCCACCAAAACCGACGCCGTTAGTGCCTTGTCGGAAATGATTCAGACGGCAATTCCCGCCGAATTATTCACGGCAATTGAAGTTTTATTGCAAAAAATCAACGATTTGGCGACCGTTTCCGCCGATATTCTGGAACTCATGGCGGCAATCACGCCGCTTGCCGATGTCGGACGTTATGGCAATGTTAGAAAAACGGATTTGGTGGCGATAAATACGCTCGTCGAAGGTTTGATTTTGCGGGTTTGCATCGGCTTGCCAAACGCCTGTTATGGACTTGACGATGCGGCTTCGCAACAGACTTTTGAGCAAATACGGAAAGTCAATGACGCCGTTCGACTGCTCGAAAATCCGATTTTACGCGAAGAATGGTTCAAAACTTTAACGCAATTGACCGATAAAACGGGCGTTCATCCCGTCATTCGCGGCTGCACAACAAGGCTACTTTTTGATGGAAAAGAGTTGGATACTGAGGGGGTATCTGTGAAGTTCAGTTTTGCCCTTTCGACGGGCAATGAGCCGTCTTTTTCGGCGGGTTGGATTGAAGGTTTTTTGAAAGGTAGCGGCATGATTCTGCTCTACGACGACGTGCTTTGGAATTTGCTCTACAAATGGGTTTCGGAGCTAAACGAAGACATTTTTACGGAATTGTTGCCGATTTTACGCAGAACTTTCGCCAAATACGCCGTTGGCGAACGGCGTCAATTGGGCGAAAAAGCGCGAAAAGGTGTTGCTCTAAACGATGGAAATGACCGCAATTTGATGGACAATTTTGATTATGAAATGGCGGATTCGGTGCTGCCTTTGGCGATGAAATTATTGGGATTTACTACGGGATAGGACCCCTCAGTATTCTACACGTTTTTTAAGGTTAGAATCGTCTAAAATAGAGATAAAGCGGATTAGTGGCTACTAATTCGCTTTATCTATGTACAAAAGCAGAGATAAAGCAGATTAGTAACCACTAATCCGCTTTATCTACTATCTTTACGGCTATAAATCAAAATTTAGAGATGGAAAATATTATTGGTAGGACTAAACAAATCGCTCAATTCAGTGCCGCTATGACATCAGAGAAGCCCGAAATGGTTGCTGTGATTGGTAGAAGGCGGGTTGGTAAGACGTTTTTGATTGAGAATATTTTTGAAAAACAACTCGTTTTTCAACTTACAGGTGTACAATTTGCGTCGCAAAAAGAGCAATTGCTAATATTTTTTACACAATTGGCAAAGCACTTCCCGATGTATAAGATTCAAAAAAAACCAGAATCTTGGTTGGAAGCCTTTTTCATGTTGAGTGAAGCCTTCGAAAAATCAGCATTTAAGGAAAAGAAAGTCGTTTTCTTTGACGAATTACCGTGGCTTGGTAGCAAACGCTCCGATTTTTTAAAGGGTTTGAGTTGGTTTTGGAACAGTTGGGCAACCAAACAGCCTGTTGTTGTGGTGCTTTGCGGCTCGGCAGCTTCGTGGATGATTGGTAAAGTTATCAATGACCGAGGTGGGCTTCACAATCGCGTTACGAAACTTGTCTATTTGTATCCTTTCACGCTCGCTGAAACGGAAGCCTTCCTATTGTCACGGCAAATCAAACTGAATCGGTATCAAATTGTCCAAATTTATATGGCTATGGGCGGAATTCCCATGTACTTAGACCAACTTAAAAGCGGATTCTCAGCCGTCCAGAATATCCAAAATGTTTGTTTTGAAGCGGATGGGTATTTGAGACATGAATTTGACCGTCTTTTTGCTTCCCTTTTTGACAATTATGCCAACCACGTAGAAATTATCAAAGCATTAGCGAATAGAAAAATTGGATTGACGCGCACGGAACTCGTCAAAGCAACCAAATTCACAAACGGCGGTATGCTGACCGATATTTTGAAAGAACTATCTCAATCAGGTTTTATCGGTATTTACAACAGTCACGGCAAAAAAAGTAGGGAAAGCATTTATAGATTAACGGACGCTTATTCGCTATTTTACCTCAGTTTTTTGGAGCCACTTGGCGACAATGCCCACGTTGATTTTACCCGCCTTAGCGAATTGCCAAAATGGAAAGCGTGGAGTGGTTATGCTTATGAAAATATTTGTCTATACCACGTTGACCAAATTAGAGAAAGCCTGAATATTAAAGGTATGTATTCTACGACCGCTTCTTTTTTTGCCGCGCCAAAAGATGGTTATCCTGGTACTCAAATAGATTTAATTATTGACCGCAATGACAACTCCATGAATATTTGCGAAATAAAATTTAGCGAGGGCGATTATACAGTGACAAAAAAAGATGTGGACAATATCAACCTAAAAAAACAAGTATTCCGATACCATTCAGGTACGCAAAAGCACTTATTTACGACGCTTGTTACCACTTTTGGCGTCGCCGAAAACGTCCATAAATTGAATAACGTTGACCAAGTTGTGACGATGGAAGGCTTGTTCAAAATGTAATTTAGACCCCTCAGTGTAAAACGCATTTTCAAGTATTAAAATCGTTATAAACCATTAAAAAACAAGTATTTACAAATTAAAAATGAATTAGTTATATTTGAAAATCGCCCCATTCGCAGCGTCGAACACAACGGCGAGATGTACTTTTCAATCGTTGATATTATCGGCGTTTTGACGGATTCTCCTATTCCACGCAACTATTGGAACTTGTTAAAAAAACGAGAACCCGAGTTGCATACAATTTGTATGCAACTGAAATTGACGTCGGCTGATGGGAAAAAATACATGACAGATTGCGCCAATACTGAGGGGGTATTTTTTAGCAAAATCCACACATTATTTTATAGAAAGCGGCTATCTTTGTATTTCATAAAAAAAACTTGAACGATGACAGTATTAGAAAAAGCGACCGCATTTTTGCCAAAAATGTCCAATACCGAAATTGCACAATTGGTGCAAATGGCAGCTAAAAAAATTGCGGTTGATTTTCCCGGAATTGAAAAAACGCCCAATGTGTGCGGTGGTAGTGCGTGCGTTATCCGCACAAGAATACCTGTTTGGTCTATCGTTGAATATATGCTTATGGGTATCAGCAAAGAAAAATTATTATTAAACTTTCCAACTTTAAGGGCGCAAGATTTGGCGAATAGCTGGGCATACTACATGGCTAACAAAGCTGAAATTACTACTGAAATTGCGGAAAACAATGCTGAATGACGATGCTAAAACTATATGCCAACGAAAACTTCCCACTCGAAACAGTGCTGATTTTACGGAATCTGGACTATGATGTCCTAACTACCCATGAAATCGGAAAATCAAATTTAGGCATACCTGATGAAGACGTATTGGATTTTGCTATTTCAGAAAATCGAGCCGTTTTGACCGTAAATCGTAAAGATTTCATGCGACTGCACCGCCTAAATCCCATTCATTCGGGCATTATTGTCTGCACTAAAAACGATGATTTTGACAATTTTGCGCTGTGTATTCATAAGGTGTTACTTCCGTATGGAGAAAATACGGCTAATCTGTTGCTGCGGGTTTACAAAGAAAACTAAACAGTAATCCAATACCTTCTATTCATTTTACATTCAAAAAATGTTAAAAAAGGCGTTTATACTGAGGGGTCCCTTTTTTCTGAAAATTTAAAATCTATGAGCCGTTTTTGGAAAGAAATTAGCTAATTTTTCAGAGATAAGTTCAGCCGACGGTAGCAAGGCTTTTAAAGAATTTGGCAGGTCATTAGAAGTGGTATAAGTGGCAACGCCAATGGGCAAAGACGCCGTTTTTAAGCAATATTCCACGACTGTTCGGTTTTTGCTTTTGCAAATAATTATACCTATCGCAGGATTTTCATGCGGTAATTTGACCGTATCATTCAAAACGGATAGATAAAATTCCATTTTTCCTTTATGTTCAGGTTCAAATTCGCCAATTTTTAAGTCAATCGCAATGAGGCTTTGTAATTTTCTATGAAAAAGCAAAAGGTCAATTTTGTATTCTTTTTCCTCCACATAAATACGGTATTGATTGCCTACAAACGTGTAATCAGACCCCATTTCCAAGAGAAAATGTCGAATATTGTTAATCAAACCTTGCTCTAATTCACTTTCCGAATATTCGTCTGCAAGGTTGAGAAAGCCGAATGTGTAGTTGTCTTTAACCGCTAAATAGGCTTGTTTAGCCACTTTTTCGGGCAAAACATTGTCAAAATTGGTTTGATTAAGCAAATATCGTTCATACGTTTTGTTCTCTACTTGATGAATCAAAACGTCTTTTGTCCAGCCAAATTTTTGGGTGGCTAATGTATAAAATTGACGCTCTTGGCTGTCTTTGCATTTAGATAAAATGACCAAATGCTTGCTCCAACTAATTTCTCCAACCAATGGTTGGAGATTTGGGTCTGCATGATATTCTACATAAAATTGCACCATATACCACAAATTGGTCGTTGAAAATCCCGTGATTTTGGGAAATTCTTTCTGCAATTCTTTAGAAAGTGTTTGAACAATAGATTTGCCCCACCCTTCCGTTTGTTTTTCGGAAATGGCTTTACCTAATGTCCAATACAAGTGAATGAGTTGTACATTGACGGCTTTCAATGCCTCATATTGAGCAAGGCGAACGGTCTCTTTTATTTCAGCGATAAATTGCTTTTGGGAGGTATTTAATTCCATTGCTTTTGAATTGGTTGTAAATTAGACTTGTTGTGTGTTGATAATCAATTGTTTATGAAATGTGTTGACTCTACGAGTCAAATACTGAGGGGTCTTAAATTGGTGCTGTTATAAATATATTGAGCCTAACGGCTCAATCAGACGCCCACTAATTGAGCCGTTAGGCTCAACATATTTGTAACAGACGCACAGAACGCCTTCTACTTAACTCGTAGAGTCAACACATTTTGTAAATCATTGATGATCAACTAACAACAAGTCTATTGAAGAAGTCATTACTCAAGCACAATGGTAAATACATTTTGTAGTATTTTTGTATATTTTTTCAAAAACTTAAAAATATTTGTTTTAAAAATACGTTTTTTTTCTACTTTTGTTGAGGAAAAACTCAAAAACGCTCAAAAATGCCGTTTATACTGAGGGGTCCTTTTTTTCTAAAAATTTAAAATCTACACGATGATTCCTGCGGAAAAACAAGAGATAAACAACCTAAATCCAACAATTGAGGCTGTCAAATCAGCCGTTACGTTAGCTGAAAAGCAAGGGAAATTGAAGAAAAAAGCCGCAAATTGGCTCAATACTGAGGGGTCTGTTTTAAGCTATAAAAACAGCGAAGAAGTCCTTGATTCTGCCACAATTGCCTTTCTTTTTTACAGAATGAGCCAAGCAAAAGACGTTCGGACGGATATTGAAGCCCGACCTTTATTGTCGCTGATTGACCGCGAAACGAGCGCGCCGTTTGCCAAATGGTTGTTGGATGCTTATTTTCAAAACGGGGCAGATGCCAAGTTAAAATGGTGTTTGACGCTCGGGGCAATACTTGGTGGCGATGCTGAAATCGCGTTTTTGCAACGCAATATCGTGAGTTTTGTGGAGAATAATCGGGGCAAAATGGCGGAAAATGTGGTCAAAGCTCTCGCTTTGCAAGGCTCACAACGGGCATTGCGGGCGGTTGATTTTTTTAGTCGAAAATATAAAAATAAAAGCATAGGTAAAGCGGCTCTTGAAGCCTTCGACGTAGCCGCCGAAGAACTCAATATGACGCCTCACGAATTAGCAGATTCTGTTATTCCTGATTTTGGTTTTGACGGGCTTTTCAAGGAATTTGATGCCAATAACGAACAATATCGCGCCTACATCAGCAACGATTTTAAACTCGCGTTTTTGGATGAAGACAACAAAAATCTGAAAGCCTTGCCCAAAGGAACAAGTGCGGCGTTGAAAGACGAATTTAAAGAAATTGGTAAAGAAATCCGCGATATTGTCAAGTCGCAATCGAGCCGTTTGGAGCAATATCTCGTCATTCAACGGCGGTGGACAACCGACAAATGGGAAGGCTTATTTCTCACAAATCCCGTCATGTTTATCTACGCCGTTCGCTTGATTTGGGGCATTTTTGACGATAAAGGCACGTTAATCAGCGTATTTCGCTGTCAAGAAGACCAATCATTGACGGATGCCGAAGGAAACGAAATTGATTTTAATGAATTAAAAATTAAAAATTCAGAATTAAAAATTGCCGAAAACACGCCCAATACTGAGGGGTCCTTTTTAGAATTAAAAGTTAAAAATTCAGAATTTCAAGACGGGCGTTTATTACAAATAACTAATAACTTAATAACCAATAACCGCCTACAAATCGGCATAGTTCATCCGATTTCATTGGACACCGAAACGATTGATTTTTGGAAAAATGACCTGCTTGACAACGGCGTTGAGCCGATATTTCCGCAACTCAATCGGCGCGTTATTGCGTTGGAACCGATGGATAAAAGCGTCAAAATGAGCGACGCTTTTGATGGCGTTGAAATCGGTGGCTACACATTTCTCTCGCGGATGGACAAAGCGGGTTGGGTCAAAGGCTCGATTGGCGACGGTGGTGGGATTTTGAGTTATTACAAAGAATTTACGGAAGTTGGATTAGTCGCAATCGTGATGCAAACGGGCGGTTTAAGCGTCAGTTATTACGACGTTAATGCCGAGATTGGCAACCTCATGTTTGTCAACAAAGAAGGCGTTCGATTTGGCAGTTACATGTACGATGAGCCGTCGAAAATGAACGACCCGCGCTTGGTTGCTTTTGGCGATGTGCCGCCGATTGTGTATTCGGAGGTGATGGCGAATATGGCGTTTTTTAAGGAAAATCGAGTGAAATAGGCGTTTTCCTTCTGAATGACAAAAAATACTGAGGGGTCCCTTTTCGCAGCGCGACCTTCAAGTCGGGGCTAAATTTACTCTTATTTATAGCCTTCGCGACCTGAAAGTCGCGTTACGTTCGCAAGTAAAATCATTTTAAATCATTAAAAGACAAACATTTACAAATGAAAAATGAATTAACAGTATTTGAAAATAAAGCGATTCGCAGTGCTGAACACGAAGGGAAAATGTACTTCGTTTTGGTGGATATTATTGCCGCCTTGACGGATAGCAAAGACCCCAAACAATACCTCGAAAAACTGCGAAAAAGGGATGGCGAACTCGATATCTACCTACGTACAGATTGTACGTATGTAGGTTTTAAAGGCGATACAGGCAAAACGAGGCAATATTTGTCGGCTGATACTGAGGGGGTATTTCGTTTAATTATCTCCGTCCCTTCGCCAAAGGCTGAACCTTTCAAAATTTGGTTGGCGAATTTGGGGAAACAGGCGATTGACGAAGCCGAAAACCCCGAATTGCTCACCGAACGACAAGCCGAACTCTACCGTGCAAAAGGCTACACCGAAGAATGGATTGGGCGGCGGGTGCAAACAATTGAAACCCGAAAAGCCTTGACCGACGAGTGGAAAGCACGCGGCGTTCAAGAAAATCAAGAATATTCGATATTGACAGCGACGATTGCAAAAGGTACATTTGGCTTAACACCGACCGAACATAAAGATGTAAAAGGCTTAAATCGTCAAAATTTGCGCGACCACATGACGCCTTTGGAATTGATTTTTACCGCATTGAGCGAAGAAGCGACGAAAATGATTGCCGTTCGGGAAGATGCCCAAGGGTTTTTAGAAAATCACCACGCGGCGACGGAAGGTGGACGCATGGCGGGTGATGCACGGAAAAATTTTGAGCAAAATATGGATGAATCGGTGGTTTCGGCGAACAATTATTTGAATTTGAATCAAGGAGATAAAGCGTCAGAATTACCTAAAAAGGGCGAATAATGGTCTATTTTTCAAGAAAAACGGGCAAAACGGACGTTTACACTGAGGGGTCCCTCAAGTTGATTTTAGCGAGACAAATAAACCTTTCCAAAGAAATATAGTAATCTAATTCCTCTTTTTCAAGCGCATTTAATGGCGATTCTTTTGATTTTTCTATCAAAAAAACAAGCGTCATTTGTTGTTCTTTGGACGCTTTAAATGCTTTAATTTGAGTCGGATTTAGACCATCAATTAAATCAGAAAATTGATGTGCAGTTTTGTAATCAGCCATTTTTTGAATTGATTTTTAACGTTATTTTTTTGACAAAAATACAATTTTAATTGAAAATAGGACCCCCTCAGTATTTTGAGCATTTTCCCTATAATTAAGTCTAAAATAAAATGGAAATCCTAGAAAACGACAACCTCAAACGCTGGCGCATGATGCTCGGCGGCGAAGAAGCAGACGGCACGGGCTGCTCACTATCGGGCAAAGACGCGCAAATGGACGCAGCTTTGGGTGCGCTTTACGAGTTTGAGCGCAAGCAAAAATTTGAGTATAAAAACCCTGATGAGGCGTCAAAAAAGGGCGGTACGGAAGGGTCGAATCCGAATGTCGCACGTTGGTTGGGCGATATTCAGAAGTATTTTCCGCAATCGGTTGTGCAAGTTATTCAAAATGATGCCTTGAAACAGCCCGAATTGCAGCGAAAACTGATGCTCGAACCCGAAATTTTGGCGCAAGCCACGCCCGATGTGCATCTCGTGGCGACTTTGATGGAATTGGGCAAGATGATTCCGTCGAAAACGAAGGACACAGCACGCCGTGTGGTGCAGAAAGTGGTGGACGATTTGATGGCAAAATTGGAACAAAAAACCATCCAAGCGATTAGCGGCGCGATAAATCGAAGCGTTCGGAATCGGCGACCGAAACACAACGAAATTGATTGGAACGCGACGATAAAAAAGAACCTCAAACACTATCAAGCGGAGTACAAAACCATCATTCCCGAAATACGGATTGGTTTTGGACGCAAAAATCGTAAATCGTTGAAAGACATTGTTTTATGTCTCGACCAAAGCGGCTCGATGGGAACTTCTGTTGTTTATTCGGGCATCTTTGGGGCGGTTATGGCGACGATTCCGACGGTCAAAACGCAGATGATTGTCTTCGATACGGAAGTTGCCGACCTCACCGAAGACCTCAAAGACCCCGTAGAATTGCTCTTTGGCGTGCAACTCGGCGGCGGTACGGACATTCAAAAAGCCTTGACGTATTGCCAATCTATTATTACAAAACCGACTGATACGATACTGGTTTTAATCACCGATTTGTACGAAGGTGGCGACGTCAAAATCATGCGGCAACGCATCGAAGAAATGGTCGAAAATGGCGTTCAAGTCGTCGTTTTGTTGGCTTTGAGCGACGACGGTTCGCCGAGTTACGACCGTTCAAACGCGCAATTTTTGTCAAAATTGGGCGTCCCCGTCTTCGCCTGTACGCCCGATTTGTTCCCAGATTTGATGGCGGCGGCAATTTCGCAGCAAGATTTGACGCAGTGGGCGGGGGATAATGATGTGGTTTTGAAGGGGAAATGAGATTGGAATTAAGAATTAAAAATTGAGAATTAAAAAAATAGACCCCTCAGTAAAAATGTCGTTTTTTGACGCAAAATCATCAAAAAACGGCGTTTATACTGAGGGGTCCTCCTTTTTTAGAATTTTGGCAACGACCCATCTTTTTTCAGCCGGGTGTTAAGTTCTTCCTCCAATTCTTCCACAGTTGGGAAAGAAGATTGAAGATTATCGGGGAGCTTTTCCGTTAAAGTCCAACCACTTACACCAATCGGCTTATTCAAATCGCGCAAAGCGTATTCTACTTCAATTCGGTCTTTTGATTTGCATAAAATGACGCCAATGCTTTGATTATCAGTCTCTTGTTTCAATAAATCATCTACCGCAGAGAGATAAAAATTCATTTTCCCTGCGTGTTCGGGTTCAAAATCGCGCATTTTTAAGTCAAAAACAACAAAGCAACGCAACCGAATGTGGTAAAAAAGCAAGTCGAGAGCGTAGTCTTTTTCACCCACTTTTAATGGATATTGTCTGCCAATAAAAGCAAAACCGTTGCCGAGTTCCAATAAAAATTTGATGATATGGTTGGTCAATTGACGTTCTAAATCCAATTCGTGGAGCGCCGTTTCACTGCCTAAAAACCCAAAAACATAAGGGTCTTTTAAGGTTTCTTTTGCCAATTCTGCCTGTGGATTCGGTAGCGTTTTATCAAAATTGGTAATCGCTTGCCCTTGCCTGTCATGCAGTTTGGTGTCCAATTGAATATCTAAAATACTGCGCGACCAATTGTTTTGAATCGTCGCTTTTAGATAAAAAATAGCCACGTCCATTGACTTTACTTTCCTGAAAATCAATATGTTATGACCCCATGGAATTTGTTGAACAAGCTGTTCAACAAATGGCTCTGAGTGCTGATAGAAGCGATAAAACCGCAACATAAAGTACAGATTATCTCTCGAAAAGCCTGATAAATGTGGTAATTCATTTTTCAAATCCGAAGCGATGTGCTTAATAATGCCTTCGCCCCATTGTGCATTTTGGATTTTATCGTCAATCATTTTTCCTAAATCCCAATACAAGCGTATCAATTTTTCGTTGACCGAAAGGGCGGCTTTGATTTGGGTAGAACGAATAGTCGTTTTCATGGATTCGAGCCACGAACGATAATCCGTAGGCAATACTGTTGTTTGTCTCATAAGTGGTAGTTTTAGATAATTTAATACGGTTTTAGAGCACAAAGTTGGAATAATATTCTGAATTAAAAAAACAAAAAGTATTTTATTTTAAAATAAAAAAACAAAAAGTGGATAATTTGAAAAAGGGACCCCTCAGTATCAATGCCACTTTTGACGTAAATTCATCGAAAAACGGCGTTTATACTGAGGGGTCCTTTTTTCAAAACTTTTTCAATGGACGCCTGTTTCAGAAAATAAAAAAATATGCATCCATTTCGTCAATTTATCGAACAATACACAACACTTTCCAACGAAGATTGGCTAAAAATTAACGCCTTTTTGGTGCGTTTGGCAATCAAAAAAGACACAATTTTGCTTGAAGAAGGCAAAATTTGTCGGCATTTGTATTTTTTAGAAAGTGGTTTACTCCGCTTTTTTATCGTGAAAAATGGGAACGATGTTACTAAATATTTTACCGATATTCCTTATTGTTTTACGTCAATTAAAAGTTTTGAAGCCCAAATTCCCGCTACTGAAAGCATTGAAACTTTAGAGGATACCGTTTTGTGGGCGATAACTGCCGACAATGTTAAAACGCTTTTCAACCTACCCGCCTGGAATACCTTTACCCGAAAATTAGTGCAAGAAGTTCAGACTTACACCGATGAAATTTTAGAAGATTTGCAGACCGAAACGGCGGAAAATCGCTACAAAAAAATGCTTTTTGACAATGACCCACTTTTGCAGCGCGTTCCGCTTAAACACATTGCTTCTTATTTGGGCATCGCCCCGCAATCGTTGAGCCGCATCAGAAAAAGCGTGTTGACGAAACGAACTTAACATAAGTGCAGTGGATTGAACGGATAAAGACGGAGTTTTGCGGCATCAAATGCGATAAAACGCGCTTTTTTCACTCTTTTAATCTGTCAATAATGGCATCAAACAAGCAATCAAATCATCATTTTAGCTTCACAATCGGCGTCAATGCCCCGCCAAATAAAGTTTGGCAAACCCTTATCGACGTGTCGAATTGGCACATTTGGGACACCGAATTGACGGAAGCAACCTTAGACGGACGTTTTGAAGTGGGTGCAACGGGCGTTTTGACGCCGAAAACGGGACCTAAATTGCCGTTTCACATCTCCGAAATCGTTCCGAATCAATCCTACACGTTCAAAACTAAGATGCCCGTCGGTTCACTTGACATCAAACGAACGCTACGAACTGAAAATGGGGTAACTTATTTCACGGATGATATTGCTTTTAAAGGCTTTTTGAAACACATTTTTGGGCTAATATTGGGTAATGGTTTTAGAAAAGTATTGCCCGAAGTAATGGATAATTTTAAAAGAATGGCGGAAAAATCATGAGAAAAATACTTGTTTTATGCCTAATTTTAATCGGTTTTGCCTTGAAAGCGCAAGTTTCTGAACCGACACTACCGACGGCAAATCTGCGGTTGAGTTTCCTCATTTTCCCGCCGTTTTCGCCTTTATTGACCTTTGAAATGCGGACATTCGATAAAATTACGGTGCAGCTTGAAACCAATTTCATGAATACGCATGGCGTAAATATTAAATATTTTACGAACGAGCGCATGAACGGCCATTTTGTCTTCGTCGGGACGGCGTTTCTTCAAAATGATTTTTTGAGAAAAGACTTGAAAACCACCTTTTTGCCTTACGCGGGTTATGGTTACGCGCATCGTTTTGGCGATAAAAACAAGTGGATTTTTGACAACCGTTTGGGCATCGGCGGCACGATAAACGCTGATAAAAACGGCATTTATCCCGTCTTGAAAACGGGCATTGGTAGAACATTTTAGAAATAAAAAAATAGAAACATGATAGCTTTAAAAATAATGTATTGTGCCAATATCATTGTGGCAGGTTGGATAAGCGTAACGAGCCTTTTTAACCCTCAAAAAGCGCAAACGACCGTTTTTGAAGGCAATTTCGTCTATTCCGAAGCGATTCGCTTGGTTGGGGCGTTGTGGTTTGCCATATTTTTGTTGTCCATTTTGGGCTTATTTTATCCCGAAAAAATGAGTTTGGTCTTGCTTTTTCAATTGATTTACAAAAGTTCGTGGTTGTTGTTTGCGGCATTACCCGCCTTGCAAAATCAGCAACCTTATCCAAAAGGTATGGCGATAACTTTTATTGTGTGGGTGGTTGTGCTGCCGTTTGTGATTCCGTGGAAGACGATTTTTGAGTAAAAAATGACTTGAATACTGAGGGGGTGCTCGCATGAAAAATGCCGAACGTTTGGCAACACATTCGGCATTTTTACATCTCAATAAAGAGGCAGGGTAAGCCAAGTTAGGCTTTACCTTGTTTTTTAGATTCAGCGATTAAGGCGTCAATACGCTCAATTGACAGGCCAAGAATGTTTGAAATCATTGAAGTTTGCATACCACTTTGCCAAAGTTTTATAGCACTTTTTTCAATGCCTTTTTCAATGCCTTTTTCAATGCCTTTTTCAATGCCTTTTTCAATGCCGCGCTCTTCGGCCTCTTTTATTATTATTTCGTGTGCGTACATAGATTTTGATTTTAAATCGTTATCGATTTTATCAATACGTTCCTTGATTTCTTCTTTTTTGATTCCAGAAGTTGCGGACAAATATACGTACTGGTGCAAGAACTACTCAGCTTGTCCACGGATTGCACTAATTTTCGCGGACAATTTGCTTTAATAGCGACTAACTTATCTACAAATTTACGAATTTAACGAATTTACGAATCCTAAACGACCTTATTAGAATTCGTAAATTCGTTAAATTCGTTAAATTCGTAGATTTGTAGATAAATTAGTAGAAGCTGAGTAGTTACAAATCATCAAATGATTTTTAAGACCCCTCAGTATAAATGCCGTTTTTACCTAAAATCGAGCAAAAAATGGCATTTATACTAGGGGTCCTTCTCGACACCAAAAAAGCCTTTTCTCACGTGAGAAAAGGCTTTTTTAAATGCGGAATTGGCTCCTTTTAATTCTGAATTCTGAATTTTTAATTTTTAATTCAAAATACTGAGGGGTCCTATTTTTTCTTCATAAAGAAATACAACGCACCAAAAGCAACGACTAAAATCATCGGCAACAGACTAATATCGCTCAAAACGTGTTGCCCTGCGGCGAGGTCAATCGCATTGACATCGGTGATGCCTTTTGCAGATTCAACCGCTTTGTATTGGTCGAGTTTTGGTCCAATGAAGAACGTTTGATATGCCCAATTACCCAACATACCCATGCCGCCCATGAGCGACAAACCAAGCGCGCCCGTTTTTGGCATTGTTTCGGAAACATAGCCCAACATCGTCGGCCAGAAGTAGCAAACGCCCAATGCAAAAACGATTGCGGCGGGGTAAACGGCGAATCCTGTCGCTTGTTTTAGCCAGAAAATGCCCAAAACGGCTAATATTGACGACATTAACAGAACACCTACGGGATTCAGACTATGGATAAGTGGTCCACCGAAATAGCGTCCAACCGCCATCAAACCCGTTACCAAAGCCAAAATAATGAGCGGGTCTGCACCTGCATTTCCGAGCAATTTACCAACCCACTGTGTCGTACTCAATTCAGTATTGGCGGTCAAAAACATGGCTGCCATCATGAAAAGAAAAAGCGGCGTAAGGCAAGCGGTGAACATTTCCGACGCGGAAACGCCCGATGTTACGCGCTCAGTTTCGGGAAATTCTTCGCCAAAAAATAAATACGCATAAATAAGCGTTGGAATCAAAATCGTGGCAACTTGGTAGTGCCAGTCCAAGCCAATACGCGTCATAACCACGCCCAAAAGCGACCCAATAACGATGCCGCCAGGGAACCAAACGTGAAATTTATTGAGCATCACCGTCTTATTTTCGGGATACATTGACGTAATGAGCGGATTACACACCGCTTCGACCGTACCGTTTGCAAAGCCAACTAAAAACGTTGAAATCATCAAAGTCCAATAGCCACCCGCGAAAATTGTCATGATTAATCCCAATAAATGCGCGCCAAAAGCGAGCATCATAAAGCGTTTCATGCCGAGTGCATCCACCAAAAAGCCACCCAAAGTGGTCGCAACGGGGAAGCCAAAAAACGCCATACCGACGATTTGTGCCAATTCGGTGTCCGTTAAATTGAATTGTTTGCCGAGCGGTTCGACCATACCCGCACGGATTGCGAAGGTCATCGAGGTCACGACGAGTGCCATACAAGAGGCGTTAAAGAGTTTCGTTCTGTTAATTGACATTACCTAATAGAGTTTAAACTTGTAGAAAAATTGGTTGTGTTGACTGTTTTTGTGGTGTTTTTTATTCGTATCACGGGTTTTAGTCCGTAAATATGCTGAAAATCAAGCATTTTACTGAGGAGTCCCTTTTGACATTCACGGACTGAAGTCCGTGCTACAATTCACGCTTTATACACATTCACAAACGTGCTTTCCAAACCTGCATCGGGCAAAATTTGCTTCAAATGATGCAACAAATGTTGGGCATAATCGGTCATAACAAAGCGCAAAGTAAACGGTTCGCTGCCATTTATTGAAATTGTGTTGCCCAATACTGAGGGGTCTAAATTTTCGACGATGTGGACAATTTGTTGATTGATTGTCTAAATTTAAGATACAAATTACCATGCTACACTTATCTCAATATCACTATTTTTCGAGTAACCGTTTGACCATGTTCACTATTGATTCTAATGAAATAGAAACCATTTGGAAAGCTTGAAACATTAACATTATAAGGAAACTCTACATCCTTTTTTTGAAAAATTTGTCCCCCTTTATTATCAAAAATAAATAAATCATTTTTCGATTTATCTATTTTTTCGCCCTCAAAAGTAAGTACATCCTGTGCAGGATTAGGGAAAATTTTTAAATCTAAAGGCTGCAAATCTTTAGAAGCATTGACAACGCCACAATATTTACTGATATATTTAACGCCAAGTACCCAAGTTGAATTATTAAGTCCATACCCAAGCTCAAGTATATCCAAATTATTATTTGAATACGTGAGAACTGATTTACGCGTATCCTCCCACGCATTATTTGTCCACGTTGATGAAATACTCTCCGCCACTTTATTTTGAGCATTGTAAACAGTAATTTTGTATAAACTTTCGGGCGTAAACGCATTAATAGGACTCGCAGATGTCCAAACATCAAAACGTCTCTGAGTGAATCTGTCTAAAGCATCGTAAGTGTCTTGTCTTTTAGTTATCCTATCTATCGTTGAACGTGTCGCAGAAGTGGAACTCGCTATTGAATCAACTCGTAGCGTTAAATTATTACCAGTGTAGGTATAGACGTGCGTTTGAGTACGCGAATAAACGTTTCTTAAACTATCTAAATAGTAGTAAGCCCCATATTTCGCTTGAGTGATACGCCCTGCGTTGTCGTAAGTAAATTCATGATAACTGTCATTTAATTTCCAAATTCCATTATTTAGATTTTGTGTTATGTACAGAGAATCCAAGCCAAAACGATTCCTGTAAAGAATACTCCTACTCTGTATCGGATAGGGATTACCTAAATTATCATATCGTTGTTGATAAGACGTATCTATCTTACCATTAGCATTAACGCCAAATATTATTTGGTAAAAAGGCTTTCCTTCGGAAAAGTAAATTCTCGACTTAATCTTTCCGTTTAGATAAATAGTTGAATCACTGTTGGATTCTTTTAATATTCTAGAAGGATTATTTCTATCAGAAAAAGTGTACTTTAAAGGCAAACAGGTATTACCAACAAAACTTCTTGTCGCGATTTGAAACACTGAAAATGTGTCACTTCCGTTAAACTTAATCTCGGGGATAGCTGATTTTAAGGTTTCATCCAACATACCAGCAATTCTGAGGTATCCATAGTCAATTTGTCCAAAACATGAAAAACTTGACGTGAGCAAAATGGCTAAAAGTATTTTCTTTTGCATCTTAATTTATTTAAAAAATGAAAAATATGTTTCAAAAAGGCAATTTAATTGAAATGTTTTTTCTCAAAAATTCCAAATTTTAGATGCCAAATTTCAAGTTAAACGCTTGAAATTTGGAATCTGAAATTTGGAATCCCTACAATTTCCGAATCTTAATATTCCGATACCACACCTTATCGCCGTGGTCTTGCAGCGCAATTTTACCCTTCCGACTTGTGCCAAAAAACGGCATTGTTTTGAACTTGCTTCCCGCAATCATTGCCGCCCATTTTGGCGAATTTTGGTCATATTCGACGAGTTTTCGCCCATTTTGCCAGTGTTCGACCTTGCCATTTTTGCATTTCAGACGGATGCTGTTCCACTGTCCTGCGGGTTTGACGTTCTCGTATTTACACGAAATCATGTCGTACAAATCGCCCGCCCGATGCTTGATAATTTTGGCGTCAGGATGACACGCATTGTCCAAAACTTGCATTTCAGGACCCGATTGCCAAACGTAATCGAGCTTATCGTTTTCCAAAATATTGTAAATAATGCCCGAATTGCCACACGCGCCGATTTTCCAATCGAGGCGCAATTCGTAGTTTTCAAATTCTTCATCCGTCGTCAAATCGCCACCGTCGCGGGCTTGAAAACTGCCTTCGCCAAGTGCTTTGACGCTCAAATGAATTGCTTGTTCAGCCGAGTCCACAACCCAATCTTTACCAACCGTTTTTTTCTTGAAACAATGCCAACCTTTGAAATCTTTTCCGTTGAAAAGCAATTGCCATTTGTCGCGTAACTCGTTTTCAGTCAATGAATTAGCCACCAAATTGCTCAGATACTGAGGGGTCCCTATTTTCGTTCCGAATGTGTTTTGTGGAATCGAATTCATGGTGTAAAACCCTTCCGTAATCCATAATTCATGTCCCAATTCCGACACGTAAGGCTTTTTCAGATGCACATATATAACGTGTTGCGGTTTCGCGCCATCAAATTCTAAGAAGATTTTTTTACGGTCAGCCGAGACATTTGCCGACTTAATTGTGAGCATTTCTTCGTCCATTTTTGGACCACCATACGCCATTGTCGGCTTGTACCACCATTGTTTGACGTCAAAATCGGCGGGATTCCAGCCATCGCCTTCCGCCAAAGGTTCGGTCATTTCTATCTCAATACCGTTCGTTTTTGCGCGAATCGCCAAAGGCTCAAACGCCGAATTGCCACTCGTTGAAAAACGTTGCAAACCAAACCATTTGTCGCCTTCGTGGTTCCAATTTCCGGGATTTCCAATGCCACCAACGTACAATGCCCCGTCGGGACCCCAAACAAGACGATTGACACCCGCTTCAAAACCTTGCGAAAAATGGAAGGCGCAACCTTGATAATTGCCCTCAATTTTCTCCACAAAAACCCGTTTCAAACCACCATTTGTCACCTCGCCGTGCAGCATTTGACCTTTATAAAGACCGTCTTTAAACGCCGTCATTTGGCTTGCCGAGTTGCCAATTTCATCTTGCGGCAACCACACAACAGGTTGTTTTACAGGCAGTTGTGCAACATTCGCAGAGTCAACAGAGTACGAACCGAAGAACGCCCCCTCAGTAACGTGAAGCAATTTACACGCAGGAAGCCAGTCGCCCTGATTGTCCATCACAAAAATTTCGTTGTCAACGCCAATGCCCACCGTATTCGGCGTTCGCAGGCCTCGGGCGACAAATTCGAGCGTTCCATCTTCGATTCTTACGCGAAACACTTTACCTCTATCCGTAATTTGAGGCCGTGCCGACGCGCCGCCAGGCAAAATCGCCGTTGCCAAAGCCCCATACAACCAACCATTTTTTTCAACCAAACCGAAGGCAAATTCATGAAAATTCGCCGACGCTTTCCATTTGTTGCAAACGGTTCGGTATTCGTCAATAATTTCGTCGCCGTTGTGGTCAATTAATTCCGTTAATTCATGTTTTTGAAGAACGAAAATGCGTTTCCCTACGACCTTCAAACCCAAGGGTTCAGCCAATCCTTCGGCAATTTTTTTCGTCCGCATTTTATCGGCATCGCCCGAAGTTGCGTTAGAAATGACGTAAACGCCGCCAATTTTGTCCCAAGTTGAGACAATCATGCGTCCATCAGCGAGAAAATCCATGCCGCCCACCATCAGGGCAAAGTCATTCGGACGCGCTTGTTCGACCTTGAACGCAGGATGAACGCCCTTCAAAGGCGACGCATCGCCAGGCGTTTTCTGTTTTGCGGAAGTAAAAGGCAAATTTGGCGTCAAAATCTTGGCACCTTCGGCGGCTGAATGCACGATGTTAGGTGCTTCAATTTCGACAAATTCTTCTTTATCGGCGGTATTATTCCAAGCAAAAGATAGCACTTTTCCGCCGCCACCTTGAAAATATTCCAAGCGAAACGGATAAAAACCCGCCGCCAAAGTCACTGCGCCATCTTTCGCCTCATTGCCGTGCGAACCATCATTATTTATGAGTAATTTTTCACCTATATACAAGCGACTTCCATCGTCGCTCGAAATCCGAAACGTATAATCATCGGTTTTTGAAATTTTGATAAAACCCGTTGCCGACACCATAAAATTGTCCATCAAACCGCCAAAAGCCGCACCGTCCAAGTGCAAACTGCCCATGACGCCGCTAAATTTTGGCGCGGGCAAAGGCAAAACGTCTTTAAAATTTTCAATATGTTTATCAAATTGATAGACATTTACAACCGCTCCCACTCTACTGTCTTCGTCGGTTATTGTCGTTGAAGGTGTAAAATTTCCTATACCTAACTTATTGGTATTCAATTTTTTGGACCCCTCAGTATCAGCGTCCATATTGAGAATCCAATCCACCATTTTGCGAATATCCGTCTCTGCCACGGTCGGATGCGCCGACATTGCCGCCAAACCCCAATTGCCCGCGCCGCCGTTTTTAACCTTAGAAACGAGCATTGCCGCCGTCGCCGCATTATTCGGATATTTTTGCGCGACTTGCTTGTAAGACGGTCCAACGGTCTTCGCAATTTCGTTGTGGCACGTCCGACAATCGTTTTTATTGATTAATTTCAAACCTTCGGGACGCTTCAATTCTTCTTCATCCACGATTTTATTTTCGTTTTCAATCATCGCTTTTTTAACAAAATACGAAACAAAACGGGTCGTGCCGTTTGGTTTCAACGTCAATTCTCCTTCCAAATCTTGGCTCAAAAGGCTGCCCGAATTGCGCGGTTTTGCGTTTATCAACTTAAAAGTACCCCCCTCAGTATAAATCTGTTTTTCGGACAAAACCGAACTCATATTCGTTGCCAAAACCACCGACGCATCCGCAGGGACGTTTTCGGTCGTAAAAGTGCGCTCAAAACCCGCCAAACCGTCGTCGCGGCGCGTGAATTCGGGCTTTTCGTCCACTTTTATCGTCAAACCATCTGCCGTTTTCAACTCATATTGCAGCGTCACTTGCCCTTTATCGAAGCGGTGTCCGCGATATTGAACCGTCGGTTCTTGCATTGTTCCCGTCAAGCCGCCGCCCGATTTTCGATAAATTTTCCACGGTTGACGGTGTGCATTGACAAAATAAGCATCGCCCAAAGTCGCGGGTTGCGGGCCATGATTTGAGGTATAAACCGCACCGTCGAGGTTCACGCCGCCATTCCACACCTTATATATAGCGCAAGAATCGGTGCGATACGCCGCAAAAAGGTTTTTATCCAACGCCAACGTAATCATACGCGGCTGTTCATCAATGACTGAACGGAAAACCCACGGTGACAACGGACGCGCCGCCTCCCGTTTTTCGGTATCAGATTGGCAATTTGAGAAGAAAAAGCCGACAAAAAGCGGCAAAACGAGCAGTTGTAGCAAACGTTTCATATAAAAAAGGTTTAATTGTAGTACGGACTTCAATCCGTGCGTGTAATAAAGAATTCACGGACTGAAGTCCGTAATAAAATTTGACGACTAAATGTTGGACTCGATTTGGAATTTCATAGCGTTTTCCAAATTTAATTGCTTGAAAGGTAGTTTTTATTGTTTTCAAATGAATTACATAATTACTAACTTTTTTAATTACATAATTACTAACTTTTTTAATTACGTAATTACTAACTTTCTTAATTACGTAATTACTAACTTTCTTAATTACGTAATTTTTTCAAAAGAGAGGCCCCTCAGTATAACCGCCTTTTTCAAACGCATAAATGCTTGAATATAACGTTGACAATCAAGTATTTATGTATATGAAACACTACCAATTGGCAATTTATCAAAGTTTATTTTTCAATATCAGATACTGATAAGGCTGCAAAGTAAATCCCGTTGAAAACGAAACCGACGTACCATCGAGAGCATTTTTCCACGTCGTGGCAACCAGCGGCCCAGCAACACCGTAACTTCTCACACTATTTGTCGTGTTTACAAGGACTAAGACTTAGGCACACCGTCCGCGTAATCGCACCTAAAACCGTCAATATTGGCTATCAAAATCCAATATTTCATGGCGTCAATCATCGCTTCTCGCATATCGGCGTTGCTGAAATTCAGGTCGGCCACATCTGCCCAATTCGTTCCCGCAGGAATAGTAATATTTCCCGATGCGTCTTTTGTGTACCATTCTGGGTGCGCAGTTATCCAAGCGTTGTCCCAAGACGTATGATTAGCCACCCAATCAATAATAACCGCCATATTGCGTCTATGGGCTTCGATGACCAAATTTTGCAAGTCGGCTAAAGTGCCATATTCCGCGCCCACGGCTTTGTAATCCTTAACCAAATAAGGCGAACCCATACCGCCCACGCTTTTCAAAACACCAACTGAGTGAATCGGCATCAACCACAATACATTGACATTCAACGCTTTAATGGAATCAAGCCGCGCTTCAACACCTTTAAAATTGCCCTCGGCGCTGAATGCCCGCATATTGACTTCATAAATAACTACGTCACTTGTTGAAGGTACACCCGCGAACGGCGTACCGAAAGCAACAGGGTCAACGTTTGTCTGCTTTTTACAACCAGCTGACCCGATAAAAACGACACTCAGAAGCAATAATAAATTTTTCATATGCTATATTTTTTTAATTTCATAGAATAAATAGCCTATGCAAGGTAGGGATAAAATAACGAGAACAATGAACCCCTCAGTATAAAACGCAAAAAAGCCGCTTCGACGACATCGAAACGGCTTTTTTTATGAAAAATGGCTTTAAAATGGCATTTATACTGCGAAGTCCTAAAATTTCACTTGCAAACCCGAATTAATCCCAAGAGCAACGGGAACAAAAGTATCCTCACTCCAATAATTTCGCTTGTAATTCGCCAAGGCAGTTTCTCCAAAAACGTTCGTCGTCCAATAAAATGAGTGCCGCATTTTAATATCCACACCGACGCCTCCCGAATAACTAATATTCAGGACTTTAGTCGTTTCATTGGGAATGCCGTTGAAAACACGTCTTAATTCGGGCAAAAAGTAACTATTCAAATGACACGTAAGTCGCTTGTTTTTTACGAAATTATATTGAAAACCGACCATAATACCGCGATATTCCCCTTCTGTCACATCTTTTGTAATGTTACCATCAAATGCATAAAGGGGAAAACCTTTTATATTTTCTTGATACCCAATCGCTAAAGACCATCTTTTGTTCAAAGGAAAACTCACGAAAACACTTTTAGTAGCGGGCAGAATCTTGGTCAATTTTCGCGTTACGATACGGGTACTGCCATTTGGACAATCATCAATTAGCGGCGACGATTCCTCCCAACAACCCATCGTTTTAAAGCCATAAGTTGCCGAAACTGAAAAGTCTTGTGCGTTTGTAAGCGCCGAAATAAGCGCAATAATGCCGATTGTTAAACAAATTTTTTTCATGTCTGAATGGATTTTATGATGTGAATAATTCTCTATATTTAGCAAGACGCCTGAAACTACGCCATTTGTAGGGTATATTCAAAAATTCTCTTAATTTCTTTGATTTTTAGAATGAATGAATGAATGAGTTCAACAAGTTGATGGACTAATTCATTCATTCTAAAAATTAAAGATTTAACAACTTGTTCAACAAACTAAAAGCAGTGTAAAACATTGATTTTCAATAAGATAAAATCAAAATGCCGCGTCGAAGTGGCGTACACTTTGCGCGATTTGAATAAGCCAATTGGCGTAAGTGGTTGGACTTTAACTGAAAAACTCCCCGATAATCTTCAATCTTCTTTCCCGACTGTGTAAAAATTGGAACAGGAGCTTAATTCACGTCTGAAAAAGGATGTATGATTTTTAATATTCTAAAAAAGAGGACCCCTCAGTATAAAACGCAAAAAAGCCGCTTCGACGACATCCTGTCGTATCTACACAGATTTATAGGGCTTGACAATCAACGAGTTATAAAGTTGTAAAAACTTTATAACTCGTTTTTTTTAATTTGAAAGATTCGATT
>JAYUKJ010000980.1:0-6794 GCA_043764555.1 Saprospiraceae bacterium | reverse complement strand
TTGAGCATTCGGCACGCTTTTCCACGTTAATTCAACGTGACTATCGTAGCCAACAGCCGTTACATTCGTCGGAATGCTCGGCGTTTGACCCCTCAGTATTGTGGGCATCAAAAGGCATAAAATCAAGATATGCGTTAGTTTTAGAGGCATTTTTAGTGTATTAAAAACTGTTATCCACAAAGTGGTTTTTTTGAAATTAAATTGGCTTTATTCTTTAAAAACCGAATTTTTATAAATCAAAAGTAGCTTTTACCAAACGATAAATCTAATTTTTAACCACACTACAACTACGCCATGGCGATTTCCAGGCATGAACAAACGTGTAACGATGGTCAATACCCTTGTAAGTCGTTGATTATCAACACGATTGGTAACTTTAGTTGCCCATCATAATATATTGTCTTTGAATTATTTAGCAGCGAATAAAGTTAGAGATTTTCTTTTACGTAGCCGTGACAAAATAAAACGGTGATAATGCATTTATTTCACGTCCCTTAGTTCTACTTTGGCACGCTGATATTAAAGCACATTCACGCTTAGAAAACGTTTAAAACGCCTTAAAGCAACACAAGATGTATTCAAAAACATCGATTAAAATGTCAAGAACGCTTGCAAAAAGCGACACCCGACAACGATATTCTGCTCTATTTTCCGATTTATGACACGTGGCACACGGCTGGAAAAAACCGAAAACTGCACTCAATTGATGTCCGTCAAATCAGGGTTATTGGGACCGATTAAAATATTGACTTTCAGATAGTTAGATAATATTTAATTAATGCATCATGCCATCGTTAAAACATTTTAAATTCCTTCATTTTAAATTTTTAACTCAAAAAAGGGACCCCTCAGTATCGTGAGCGTTTTCGTAAGAAAAAGGGCAATTAAAACATAAATGCTTTTAATTTGCCCGAAATTTTTAATTCTTAACAACTCAACTGATTCATTATGAAAATGGAACAAACCATGCGTTGGTATGGACCGATTGACCCCGTTAGTTTATCCGACATTCGCCAAGCGGGTTGCACGGGCGTTGTGACCGCTTTGCACCACGTTCCCGTCGGCGACATTTGGACGGTGGCGGAGATTCAAAAACGCAAAAAAGAAGTCGAAGCCGCGGGTCTAACGTGGACGGTTATCGAGAGTTTGCCCGTCCATGAAGCCATTAAAAAACACAATGGCGATTTTAAATTATTCATCGAAAATTACAAAAAAAGCCTCAAAAACATCGCAAAATGCGGATTAAAAGTCGTGACTTACAACTTTATGCCCATTTTGGATTGGATGCGGACGGACATTGCGTACCCTATGGCGGACGGTAGCAAGGCTTTGTTTTTTGAAAAAACGGCGTTTGTTGCCTTCGATGTTTACTTATTAAAACGACCAAAAGCGGCGCTCGATTACACCGATTCGGAACTTGAATTGGCACAAAAACGCCTCGCCACAATGACCGAAGCGGAGAAAGAAATGCTGTTTAACAACGCTTTACTCGGCTTGCCAGGCAGCGAAGAGCGGTTTACGGAAGCGCAAATTTTGGCGGCTTTGCAAACCTATGCGCACATCGACGCACCGCTATTGAAGGCGCATTTGTTTTATTTTTTGGGCGAAATTATCCCAACGGCGGAGAAATTGGAACTCCAAATGGCGATTCATCCCGACGACCCGCCGTATCCGATTTTGGGCTTGCCGCGCATCGTGAGTACCGAACAAGACGCCGTTGATTTGCTCGAATGCGCGCCTTCGCCCGCCAATGGCTTGTGTTTTTGCACGGGTTCTTACGGCGTTCGGAGCGACAATGATTTGACGGGCATGATTCAACGGTTGGGTGATCACATCCATTTTTTGCACCTTCGGAGTACAAAAAGCGACGAAAACGGCAATTTTTACGAAGCCGACCACCTCGACGGCGATGTGGATATGTACGCCGTTGTCCGCGAATTGGTGCTGCTGATGAAACGCCGAAACGTCTCGATTCCGATGCGTCCCGACCACGGACATCAAATGTTGGATGATTTGAAAAAAACGACCTATCCCGGGTATTCGGCGATTGGTAGATTGCGCGGTTTGGCAGAATTGCGCGGTTTGGAATTGGGAATTGCGCGGTCGATTTAGCTTTGATTTATCCTTGATTTATCCACCGATTACGCTGAATTACGCTGATTTAGGCTGATTTACGCTGATTTATACGGATTTAACGCATTATTTCAATTTTTGCACGTTGGTATTAAGGGCGTTCGCGTTTCGGAAATTCTTAGAGTTTCCGAAACGTTTACCCCGCAATAAACTTTATCAAACATACTAATTTTATGCTGTCTGAAAAACACTGTTTATGCCTTTTGCTCTTAGGTTTTGCCCTAAAAATGGCGAGCCAAAACGACGTAAAAGCGACCGAATGGCTCGCCTATCTCGACCGAAATGATTGCGACACGTCCATTGCCGCGCGCGTCGTTTGGGCGGCATTTTTAGGCGCGGATACTGAGGGGTCCTCAAAAAATCTTTTTTTGTTGGAACAAAAAGTGGGCAACAATCCGTCGAAGCGGTTGCGGGCGCAAATGGATTTATTGAAAGCCATTACGGCGCATAAAACCAAGCAATTATACGACAGCCGAAGCAGCGGCGACTGGGGTTTGACGGCTTTAGAAAAAGCGAACGAACTCGGCGATGAGCGTTTGATAGTCGCGGCTTGCGGTGTTTTAGGTTGTAACTATTTGGAAGACAAGGTTTTAGATAAAGGTCTTTTTTATCAAATGAAATACATTTCGTTGTTGGAAAAACTCGATTATGAGTCGGAGTTTATTTGCCGCGAGAAAATATTCACGACGAGTTACCTCTACACGACCCACAATTACGAAGCCTGTCAAGCTTATTGCACCGATTTTCTGAACACCAAACAAGGGAAAATTAACCCTATTTACCTCATCTCGACCTACAACAATCTCGGTTTGTGCTACCGCGCAACGGGCAAATATGATGCAGCCATTCAAAGTTTTAACACCGCCAAAGACGTTGCCCAAAAAGACACCCTCGACGTGTGGATTGGCATCCTAAACGGCAATATTGGGACGACTTTAAAGTTCCAAAACAAGTCCGCCGAAGCGCTTCCTTATTGGCAAAATGGCATCAAAAGCAGCGTGAAATTCCAAGATTGGGGCGATGCTGCCATTTCTTCTGCCCATTTGAGCGAATATTTATTCACCATCGGCGAGCGCGAAAAAGCGGTGAAAATCATTCAACAAGCGGCTATTTGGGCAGTAAAACACCCCAATTCGGAACTGATTGTCACCCGTGTGAAAGCCTTTATTTTCAAAGAAATGGGGCAAACAGACTCGGCATTTTACTATCAAAATGCCTATAACGAAATGGACAAAGCCAACCTCGAAAACATCACCAAAACCCGCTACGAACAGATAAAATTGATGCTCGATTTCGACAAAAACACGCACCAATACAAGCTGTTGCGGAAGGAACAAGAAGCGGAAATCTGGCGGCGCAATCTGTTGCTCGGCTTGTTGCTCACGACCTGCGGGGCGGCGTGGTTGCTCATCAATCGGCAGCGTTTGAAATCAAAGTTGGCGCAGCAACAGCAGCAAATCGCGGAAAATGAAGTCGTTTCGGCAAAGGAACAATTGGCACTGTTTACCCAAATTATGATTGCCAACAATGAGAAAATTGACGAATTGAACGGACAACTTCATCAGTTTCAACAGACAAACGAAGACGAATTGATTCACCAAACCATCCTAACCGACGACGATTGGAACCGTTTCAAATCCCTATTTGAGAAGGCGCAACCCCGTTTTTTTGACAAAATAAAAACCCGCAATCCCGACATCACGGCGGCTGAATTGCGCCTCGCCGCCCTCATCAAACTCAACCTCGACAACAAACAAATGGCGTCCATTCAAGGCATCAGCGTGAGCAGCATTCGGGGCAATAAAACCCGCCTCCGCTACCGATTGAACATCACGGCGGAAGATGTTTTGGAGGATTTTATTAAAGCAATTTGATGCCGTTTTAGAGGACCCCTCAGTATAAATCCCATTTTCCCGCATTTTCTGCTTCTTTTATCCGCAAAAACGCATTGCAGCGTTTTTGCAGCGTCTCTTTTTGCGCTTTTCGATGGGTGTGCGCCGTTCTTTGTTTCAATAAATTAATTGTCAAAACAAAAATTATTGAACAAAATTATTGAACAATGAAAAGAACAATCACCGCGCTTTTATGCGCCTTCACGATGGCGACAATGTGCGCCCAAAACGTCGGCATTGGCAACACCAATCCACAATTTCCATTGGACATCAATGGGCGTATGCGGATTCGCAGTGGCGGCGACGCAAACAGTACGGCGGGTTTGTGGCTGAACAATGTAGTCAACACCTCAACGCCCGCTTTTATCGGTATGATGAACAACAATCAGGTGGGCATTTTCGGTCAAGGCTTGCGCGATTGGGGTTTCAACATGGATTTGTCCAACGGTAATGTCGGAATCGGCACGGGCATTTTTACGGCTCAATATAGGTTAGATGTGAGCGGACGCATGCGGATTCGCAGTGGTGGCACTGATTTTACATCGGCGGGCGTGTGGCTCAACAACAACGCGAATACAACGCCGATTGCCTTCATGGGTATGTACGATGATGACAATATTGGGTTCTACGGAGCAGTTTATGGTTGGGGACTAACCGTCAACGCCTACACGGGCAGCGTCGGTATCGGTGGCATTAACTCGAGGCGACGAAGCGAAAAACTGCAAGTTGCTGGCGGTGCGTACGTCGCGGGTAACGTCGTAACGGATGCTAACGCATCGGTCGCGGGCAATGCAGGCGTGGGCGGCACGCTAACGGTGACGGGCAATGTGGTCACGGGTGCCAATCTAACGGTGGCGGGTACGGTTAATATGGGACTTACCTATAAATTTGAATACAAAACCCTATCGGGTTTTCAAAACGCCGAAGTGACTTGCGGGTGTCCTGCTGGCACAAAACCAATTGGTGGCGGTGGCGGAGGAAGAGATTCTAACACTGCCGGTGATATTTCGGTCGCTTTCTCGGGACCCTCGGATGATCAAAACAGTTGGCGCCTGTTTCTTTACAACAACAACCCTTTCGAATCAAGACTCACGATATGTTGGGCGATTTGTGCCAAAATGGGCAATTAACAATCGACAATCCACGAGGACCCCTCAGTATCAGCCTCATTTATTTAACAGTTTCAAAAAACCAAATCAAAATAACAGTTTATACTATTCAAAATCAATGACTTATGAAAAAATTTGTTTTAAATATAATCTATCTAACGGTGTCGCACATCGGCTTTGCCCAAGGCATATTCATCAGCAACGGGAGTGTTTTTCACGCCGATGGCACGGCAGAGATAACAATTTCCAACGGCTCATTTACCAACAACGGCACGTTCAATAGCAACAGTAGCACACTCACGTTTACGGAAACGGCGAGTAGTGCTAATTCGAGTATTGACGGCAGCACGTTCACCGTTTTTAACAACATCGTGGTGAACAAAAACGGCAATAATGTCCAAATTAATCAAAGTATCAAAGTCAACGGCAACCTCACGTTTACGGAGGGCGGCGTTGAGTTGAAAGCGGGCGACATTGACTTTGGCACAACGGGCAGTTTGCAAAACGAAACCGCGTTCAACAAAGCCTTTGGTACAGGCGGCAAACTGATTGCTACGGCAACGTTGAATGCGCCAAATGCCGCAAATCCAGCAAATTTAGGGGCAATTATCACGTCAAATCAGAATCTGGGCAGTACGATTGTCCAAAGGGCGCACAATATTTACGGCGCGCTACCCCTCAGTATTCAGCGAAATTATGCCATCAATCCGACCAATAATGCCGCTTTAAATGCCACTTTGCGGCTTCATTATTTTGACAATGAACTCAACGGCAACGCCGAAAACACGATAGTTATGGCGCGAAGTGCGGACAATGGCGCCAGTTTTACGCCTCAAATCGTCGCATTACGCAGCACAACAGACAATTTTGCGGAAGCAACGGGCATCAATGCGTTCTCAATTTGGACACTCACGGCGGCGTCAATTTTGCCGATTGACCTCTTGTATTTTAAAGGCTTCGCCAAAAATGGGGAACATTTTCTCAATTGGGCAGCGGCAAATGAACGTCAAAATATCGGTTTCGACATCGAAAGAAGTGCCGATGGCTTGCGGTTTTCAAAAATCGGTTTTCTCAAAGGTAGAGACGCGATTAATCGCGTCTCCACGTATGATTTTACGGACAATACGCCTTTGTCGGGCATCAATTATTATCGTTTGAAACAATTGGACACGGATGGAAAATTCACCTATTCGCCCGTCATTGTCTTAAATCAAACCGATAAAAAGACATTGTTGGTTTATCCAAATCCCACGACAAACGCCTTGACATTGGTAACAAACGACGCTAAAACGCTACCTTTTAGCATCGCAAACAGTCTCGGACAAGTGGTAAAAACGGGCATTGTTTCAACGACGGTTGAAGTAGATGTTCAGTCGCTCGCGGCGGGTTTATACACCCTCGTTTGCGGTCGCCAAACGGTGCGTTTTGTTAAAAATTGAAGTGAAAATGTGGAAAGTAGCGGTTGGGCAAAATAGAGGACCCCTCAGTATAAAAGCCATTTTTGACATAAAAAACGCCTTGCGAACCATCGTCAAGGCGTTTTTTATGTCAAAAAGGCGTTTATACTGAGGGGTCCCTTTCTACAAAATTTCCGTTTCCCAAGGCGCCATTTCTTTGTTATTGCTCTGAAAATTGATGCCAATCCCAACTTTAATTCGGC
>JAYUKJ010000979.1:0-2041 GCA_043764555.1 Saprospiraceae bacterium | reverse complement strand
TTGCAAAAGCACCAAATGCCAATGCCGAGAATGCTTCATCTTGCCCAATCATTTTATGCATATAAATCGCCGCCCAATCACCGACTGCTCCTTCGCCCGTCATGCCGCAGAAGGCGATGATGCCAAGCGGTAAAATGGCTTTTGTGGGCCATCGAAAAGTGGCGTTTTCGGCGTCTCTATCCGAATTTTCGCTTTTTTCGGCGTTTATACTGAGGGGTCCATCTTTTATCAAATGGGACGATGCCCAGACGATTAGGGCGAGTGACAGCGCCGACATGAGCATAAAATGCAGGAAAAGTCCAATGCCAAACTTGGCAAATAAGGCCCCAAAACCCGCCCCGAGTGCCGTTCCAACGCTCCAAACACCGTGAAAAGACGATAAAATGGGTCGTTCATAAAGTCTTTCGACATAAACTGCTTGCCCATTCATCGCCACATCCTCTGAGCCGCCGAAGACGCCAAACAAAAAAAATAGTCCACCAATCAACCACAAATTAGATAAAATCGGAATCAATGGAATCAACACAACGAAGGCCAAAGCCGTAATAATTGTGACCAAACGGCTACCGAGACGCACCGTTAATAGACCCGCAAAGGGCATTGCGGACATCGCACCCGCTGCCGAACACAAGAGAATTGTACCAAGTGTGGTGTTTGAAACGCCGTAAAGACTTTGGATTTCGGGCAAGCGCGCGACGTAGTTGCCCATTTGAAAACCATTGGTAAAAAAAAAGAAGGAGACGGCGAGGCGGTTGATTTTCATCGTTTTATTGAGAAATAATTTGGAGCGAATGGTTAAAATTAGTAATCATTTATTACTAATATATTATTTGATAATTATGTAAAATAAAAATGTGATGTTCAAATGTTAAAGTTTTTGGTGGCTTGAAAAGTATATTGTACTTTTGTTTCATAAAAAATTACCTTAAATCACAAAAGTAAATTTGCAACCTAAGATGAAAAAAAATCACAACAGTACGCTCACAACAGTACGCTCACAACAGTACGCTGAATCTCTACGTTTTGGAATAAATAGTAATGCCTTTTTTGTAAAAATCAAAAGGCTAATGCCGTCGGACTGGCCATCCTACAACGGCAAAAGCCTCTTTGAAACTAACTTCACAACAAAGTTAGCCAAAATTCCGTTTTTTTCGAGCAGTTTGGCTGATTTTAAAAACAATTTAATCATGAAGAATCTCTTATTCAAAGGTTTTTTCGCTCTTGCTTGTCTGCTGTCGTTGACGGCACAAGCGCAAATTTCTGTATCGGGGCGCGTGACGCACCACTGCACGGGTGCGGGTTATCCCAATGCTATCGTGTACGTTGAAGGGCGCGACTTCAACAACAGTCCGATTGTCTCTTACGTCACGACGGACGCTGATGGTTATTGGGACACCAAATTTCCGTGTGCCAAACGCTCAAGCCTCGCACTGGTGAGTATCTACAAGCCGATTCGGGTGTCGGGTACTTACAGCGTTCAGCAATCTTGCGTTTCAGGAGGCGTAACATCAGATTTGGACTTTACGGTTGTTCCAAATTTACCCACGTTGAAATACCAATCATCGTTGAATGGCACGGTGGACAATGTGACGGACGCCACTATCGTGACGGGTTGCCAAGATGGTGACAACGGCGCAAGGTTTAGCTATGCGCCTCAGCCTGATATGTTTTATCGTCTTGCCATTTATAATTCCGACATTTACGGCAATAATTTAGGCATTGCGGCAGCATCGGGATGGCAATTTTCGTCAGGTTCTAACACCGTCTCAGTCAATCCATTGATGAGTAATCTTGCCGCTGGCGACTATTTGGTGCAGTTGGAAGAGAACTGTGACGGCAGCAATTTTTCCCAAAAATGGGGCGGCCAAACAAAGCGCATTAGATACGTGCGCGGTGCTTCTCAGTACGACGTAGATTTTTTCTTCGGGGTACCTCAAGCGATTGACGGTAGCACGAGGAATAATAATCTCAGCTACAATACAAATCGTACCGATGGTTTATTGGGCAGAAGTTTGGCGGATATGGTCAATATTCCTGAAGT
>JAYUKJ010000978.1:0-6822 GCA_043764555.1 Saprospiraceae bacterium | reverse complement strand
TTGCGGACGATTGCATCGGCAATGACGCAATTGAAAAAACGGCAGCTTTGCACAGTGGCGACGTTTTATTGCTCGAAAATACCCGTTTTCACGCGGGCGAAGAGAAAGGTGACGACGAAATGGCGACAAAACTCGCCGCTTTGGGCGATATGTACGTCAATGACGCCTTCGGAACGGCGCATCGGGCGCACGCTTCGACGGCAACAATGGCGCATTTTTTTGACAAAAACCACAAGGCTTTTGGCTATTTGATGGAGGCTGAAATCACGAATGCGGAGCGCGTTTTGAACCACGCGGCGCGCCCATCGGTGGCCATTATCGGCGGCGCGAAGGTGAGTGACAAGATTTTGATATTGGAAAAACTCGTCGAAACGGTCGATATTCTCATCGTTGGTGGCGGAATGGCTTATACTTTTGAGAAGGCTTTGGGTGGAAAAATCGGCAATTCGCTCTGCGAAAATGACCGACTCGACCACGCTAAAGCGTTGATTGACAAGGCTAAAGCGCGGGGTGTTCAGTTTTTATTGCCCGAAGATTCCATCATTGCCGACAAATTCGACGCGGCGGCTAACACCATGACGACGGCAACGGGCGAAATTCCCGACGGTTGGATGGGTTTGGACATCGGTCCCAAAGCGGTTGCGGCATTTAGCGCAGCCATTTTGTCGGCAAAAACGATTTTATGGAATGGTCCGATGGGCGTTTTTGAATTAGAAAAATTTGCCGTTGGCACCCGAACCATTGCTTTGACGGTGGCGGAGGCGACTAAAAATGGCGCATTTTCGCTCGTCGGCGGCGGCGATTCCGTGGCGGCGGTGACGCAAATGGGTTTGTCGGAAGCCGTAAGTTATGTGTCAACGGGCGGTGGCGCTTTGTTGGAATTCTTGGAAGGAAAAGAATTGCCGGGTATTGCGGCCATAAAAGCGTAATTTTTGCTAAAAGTGCTTTTATACTGAGGGGTCCTTTTTAAGTAAAAAATAAAAAGTGATTCCTTCTGAATGACAAAAAAAAGCCGACTAAACGTGTTCGTTTAGTCGGCTTTTTTTATAGCTACTTGTCCACAGATTATACAGATTAATAAAAATTATTAAACATATTTATTTGATTTTAAATTAATTATAAAATAAAAATTATTTAATTAGTCTTAATCCGTGGACAAACTGATTTATTTCACAACGCTAATTTTCTTCGTACAAACCACGCCGTCTTTTTGAAAATGGACGAAATAAATGCCACTCGACAAGTCGCTCACATCAATCGAAGAGGACCCCTCAGTATAAGTGCCTAAATTACGTACTTTCTGACCTTGGGCGTTGGTGATAAACACGTTTGTCACGGCTGTTTTTAGTTCCAAATTCATTACATCGCGCACGGGATTTGGAAAAACTTTAAAATTTAAGCCCAATTTTGTATCGCCGCCCGTCGTTGCTTCCGTCGCAATATCGTTACACGCTTCGTAAGTCGAATATTGCTTAATCAACCGAATCATTAAGGCGTTGAGCAATTCGACGTCATGTTTTTCGGTCGTTGCTTTCAAATGTCCATTGCCAACACCGCTATCATCAGTCAAAAAAGTGTAGGTTCCACCCGTTGCAACGGCGAGAGCTTTCATCAAATATTCCGTATTTTGGTCAACGCCACTTGCGGCAATCGGGATGATTTTGATGCCTTTTTCGGCAGCTTTTGCGGACAAACGTTGCAATTTCTCAATATTTCTATCCGTTAAATGCGGCGGTGCATCCAAAACCAAAAACAGCAAACGCGTCCCAGCATTGTCGCTCCAAGACATCGAATCAATCGCCGCTTCCAAACCTTCAGGAACAGCTTCGGGTGTGTCGCCACCGCCATCTGCCGATTGTTCTCGGATAAATTCGACGTTTTTCTTCAAACTTTTATCAAAATCAAACGTCCGCGTCAAATACGCATCGTTGAAATCGCGGTAAAAAACACTGCCCAAACGGACGTTTAATTGCTGATTGTCGCGCTTCACTTGCCGAATCACATCCGCAACTTCGGCTTTCAAATACGCAATTTCATCGCCCATCGAACCCGTTGCATCCACCACAAAAGCGATGTCAATCGTCGGTGCAAAACTGCAAGCGACGGGGATTTTCAACTCATTCGCACCCGTTTCCACTTTTCTGATTTTATCCAAATTATACGTCTTTCCTGCGTATAAAACGCTCATTTTAGCCGCATTTGTCTTCCCAAAAGCATCGGCGAACAATTCTGCCCGCCCCGAATTGTCCGTTTTTGATGTCCAAATAGTCAAACCATCCGTGCCAATTAACTGTACGGTTGCATCCGAAACGGGCTGATTATTCGCCCCTTTGAGCATCAATGAATAACGCTGCGTAAAATTCATTTTCCAATTATTGAAATACGTCTTAAACGTTTCGTCGAGCGATTTTTTCCAAAATTCCCAATTCTTCAAATCACTCCATTCGCCCGCCGTGAGTTTGCCTGCGGAAGGCTCGGATTCGATGTCGTCGTCCTCATTTAAGGTTGCAGTTTTCGCTTTTTCTTGCGCGTTTACCCGTGCTTTTTCTATTTCTTTCAAAAAATCGGATGCTTCGGGAATCGCAATTAAATCTTCTGCGAAAGTCAAAACGGCAACGTTGTCTTTCAAAACGTCGCGTTTTGCGGTCGTTTTAGCTTCTTCAACGACGACAAATGAAGGAAAAGCGTCGGCAGTGACTGATTTTTCTCGGCTTGTTCCAACAACGGCGGCACTTGGTGCAGCAGCCGATTCATAAGCAATGGCGACCGTGCTTGCTTTTGCCGCCGAAGGTGTTGCAACACCCGCTGCCCTGCCCGCAGGAAAGGTAGAAGCGGCAGGTTTCCCCTTCGATTTTACCGATTTAGTAGGCATCCGAGTCATATCAGCCGATTCTAATTTGACGACGGCACTTGACATTTCTTTTTTAGCTGTTTTCGTTGCATAGCCCGTGACGACAACGGATTCAAGCAAAGCTGCTCCTTCACTTAAAACAATGTCTTTAGAAAAAACTTTTTTCTCCGTTTTTGAACGTTTGAACTCCTTGATTTTGAACGTTTTAGATTCAAAACCAACAAACTGAACGACGACTGTGCCGACGGAATCTTTCGCTTGAATGACGAGCCGAAACTTGCCTTCAATATCCGTAACGGCTCCCTTTGTCGAGTTTTTCAACAAAATAGTTGCGCCAACTAAAGGTTCTTTTTTCTCATCAAAAATGTGTCCCGTCAAAATAATTTCGGTTGCCGATTGGCTAAAAGCCGAAGTTGCGACGCCCAAAAAAGCGATAAGTGTAAAAAGTAAAGGTTTCATACCAAGCAATTTTTTAAGTTTAAAAATAAGGCGTTCCAATTTACGCGGTCGCGTTATGGATAAGATGTAAAGGGACGTTTTTTTCCACACGCGGTGGTGATTTTTTTTCAAAAAGAGGACCCCTCAGTATAAATGCCTAAAAAAAGCCTTTCGACACGTGTGGAAAGGTTTTTTTTAGCGGTTTATACTGAGGGGTCCTCTTTTTCAAATTCTAACTAAAATTTTTCTTAAACTGCATAGGATTCAGTCCCGTGACTTTTTTAAAAATGCGGTTGAAATAAGAAAGGCTTTCAAAACCACACTGAAAACAGACTTCGGTCACGGTATTGTCCAAAAGTAAGAGCTTTTTAGCTTGATTGACGCGGTATTGATTGACAAATTCGGTAAAAGTCATCAACGTCATTTTTTTGAAATACCGACAAAACCCTGCGTGGGTCAAATGCGTCAAACGCGCCATTTGCAGAATGTCCATTTTTTCGTGAAAATGCGCTTCGATGTACGCATAGACGACTTTCAACCGTTGTTGCTCCTTCAAATTGTAATGTTGCCCAACGGGATTCGCGTTGAGCGTCTCCTTTTCAGAACACTTTGCCATGGATTGCAATAGGCTCAAAATTGCCACAAACTGTTCAAAATCAGCGAGTTGAAAAATGTTTTTCAACGCCGTTCCGAGTTCTTCTTTGGCATTTCCATAAAAATAAAGTCCTTGCCGCGCCGCATTAAATAAATCTTCTATCGCCGATAATTCAGGCATTTGAGCCGAAGGTTATGCCTTCCCTGGCGACCCCCGAAATTGGGAACAAACGAAATATAGCACTGCCGAATTGAGTGATTTGGGTAAAAAATTGTTGGGTTTGGAGAGATATTGAAAAAAATAGGCCCCTCAATATATGGCGTCCTTACGACATCCCGATTCTTCTTCGGGAAATGCGTTTTTTTAAGAAAAAGTCTTACTTTTGTAAAAAAATATAAAGCAATGATAGCAACAGTAGCACCTGAAAAAAGAATGACTGCCGAAGAATACCTCGAAAGAGAACGTAAAACATTGCGTGAAATCGGCGGAAAACACGAATTTTTTAACCAACAACTCATCGAAATGGCGGGTGCTTCGACTGCACATAATACGATTGTGCCTAATTTGACCTTCATCGTAAAAAGTCAAATTAAAGCCAATAAATCAAATCACATCGTGCTGTCCGCAGACGAAAAGGTTGTTAGTTATCAAAAAGGGAAAAATTATTTTTACCCCGATTTAATCATCGTTGAAGGTAGAAGTTACCACGACGATGAGCATGACGATATTTTGCTAAATCCCGCAATCCTTTTTGAAGTATTGAGCGATTCAACCGCGCTATTTGACCGAGGCGACAAATTTCGCTCGTATCGCCAAATCAATTCGCTGAAAGAATACATTTTGATTGCCCAAGATGAACAACGCATCGAGCATTTTTTCAAAGATGAAAACGGGCGTTGGCAAATCGGCGAAGTCGTCACCGAAGGCACTTTGGTTTTGACAACCGCACCGTTTGAATTGGCGATTGAAGAAGTTTACGATAATGTCGTTTTTAAGTAGAAAACGGGACCCCTCAGTGTAGAAGTCAAAAAAAGCCTTGCAACCACGTTGCAAGGCTTTTTTTGACTTCTATACTGAGGGGTCCCTTAAAGCACCACGAAACTACTTGTTTTCACCAAACCATTGCCCACTAAACGGACAAAATAGCGACCCGAAGGAAGGTCGGAAGTGGGAATTGTCAACGTTGCCGTTTCAATAAGCGACTGCGAAATAGCACTCGATTTTTGAATCACTTGAACCACTCTTCCACTGATGTCAAATACCTCAACTTGAGCATTTTTAACCGTTTCGAGGGTTAAATTATCGCCTTTTTTTGCAAAATTTGGATAGATAGCCAATGTTGCTTTTGACTCAGACACGACACTCACCGTTTTAGAATACGTCGAATTCCCGTCGAAATCTACTTGCTGCAAGCGGTAATACGTTGTCGAATTTTGGGTATTCAGCGCGTCATCCGTGAACTCATAACGCTGCGAAACCGCCGACGTACCATTGCCTTTTATCTGCCCAATGGTCTCAAATTTTTGATTATTTCCGCTTCTTTCCACGTTAAAATGGCGATTATTGCGCTCAGAAGCCGTTTGCCACGTGAGGTGCGCCCCATTTTTACCCGTCTTAGTTGCGCTAAATTGCGTGAGCGCAATTGGTAAAACCGTCGCCGAACTACCCGCCAAAATAGCATCACCGTCGCCGCTGCCGCCGTTGCCATTTGCCGCATTGACCACATAATAAAACGTCACATTTGCGGGACTGCCCGTTGCGGGTGCCGTCCAATTAAAAGTCCAAGAGGCACTACCACCCGAAAAATCTTTGGAACTGCTGTGCGTTAAGCGACCTGCGCCCGTCAACCGCGTTTTTTCAGCCATTGATGCGGCAAAAGTTCCAATCATATTGCCATTTGCGTTATTCGTCGCAACGATTTGGAAACCACCCTTCAACGCCGCCGAATGCTGCGCCGTTAATGTGAGTGAATAGGTTTGTCCTGCGGTGAAAAAAAGCGGAATATTGGACAATCCGACGCTTTGACCCACTACCGTGCCGCCGTAATGACAGCCCAAACAGGTGCCGCCGTCTCCGGGTGCGCCTGCCAAATTGCCGTCGTAGCCACTCGAATAATCCATAAATAGCATGCCCATCAAAATGAGTCCAAAGGAGGTGTAAATGAGTCGAAGTTTTTGTTTCATAAATTATTTTATTTAAAAAAGTTTTAGAAATTTTTAGAAATTTTTAGAAATTTTTGGAAAAAAAGTTGAAGCGTTATTGTGAAAATGTGTCAAAATGATCAATGATTGTGGTAGTTTAGGCTGAATAACAAAGGAAAGACACATTATTAGTCATAACGAGAATTGAGCGTGATAGGTTTCCTGTATTTCCGTTATTATTGATAGGCACGGTTGAAAATCTTGCCGTAGAAAGCAGTTAGCTTCAAAAATAGCAAAATACTGAGGAGTCCTCTTTGTGTTTAAAACACTGATTTTAAATGAGTTGTAACTTCTAAAAATGTAAAAACGTCAAAAAAATATTACCCAAACGCAAGTCCATTCTATCTAACAAGTGTTATCGACGGCGCGATAAATATGCTTTTTCTTATAATTACACTTACGTTTCGCTGATTTTTAGACTTGTATAAAAAGAATTTAGTTATATCGTGATAAATGGTTGTTTTTAGCCCTATTATTTCTAATAATAGCTTTTGGACCTTTGATATTTCGGATATTTCAATGTACTTATCCTTGTTTTTTGCTTCAATAATGACAAGAGAAACGTTTGTAAATGCTCTACACAGCATAAAGTCCCTAAAGTGCAACCTTAACCATCATTGCCGTGAACAAAAAATGCGTATTTATTAAGTTTTCTATCCCCAAATCACGTAATTTGGAGAAGATTATAGGGAGGTCATCAATGCGCTCTACTTTCATACGCAAAAATAACAATTCTT
>JAYUKJ010000977.1:0-2046 GCA_043764555.1 Saprospiraceae bacterium | reverse complement strand
GCAGTTCTGTGAGGTTGCAGTTGCCGATGTCGAGTCGGGTTGCGCGGTTTTTTTTAGCTATCGCAATGAGGTCTAAGGCTTGTTGAGACATGATTTATAGAAGTAGGATTGATGAAATTAAACAGATTTAATAGGATTTTTCCGCGACATCCACGCGGTAAGGGGTTTATTGAGCTTGTATTGTAAGCATTTCAGTGAATCTAATAAGCATCTAACGGCGCGTCGTTGTAGCGGTATCGAAAATCTTATTAAATCCCCCTAATTCCCCAAATCCTACTTCAAAGAAACGGATTCAAGACGTGAAAATAGACAAATTTTCAAAAATCAATTTCTTTATTTGAAAAACAGGACCCCTCAGTATAAGCCGCATTTTTTACTCAAAAAAGGGATTTATACTGAGGGGTCCTATTTTTTGAACAGTAAGCCATTTTACGTTGTTCAATGACGACATTTCCACGCGGCGTATTTATTTTTTAAGCCGAAAAGAGCATTTCTCTTTTCGTTAAATTATCTTTGCGACCTTGAAGTCAAATTTCTTTATTCAACTGGATAAGAATTAATTATCACAACCAACCAAAAGCAAAATAAGATTATGGCAGAAGTCATCACGATGCCCCGTTTGAGCGACTCAATGGAAGAAGGCGAAATTGTCGCATGGCATAAAAAAGTCGGCGATAAAGTCGCGAAAGGCGACCTTTTGGCGGAAATCAACTCCGACAAAGCCACCATGGATTTTGAAAGTCCAAAAGCGGGAACCTTATTATACGTAGGTGTTCCCGTCGGCGATAAAATTTTGGTCGGCGCGCCGCTCGTCGTTATTGGCGAAGCGGGCGAAGCGTTTGCACATTTGATTGGCGGCGCAGCAGCAGCAGCGCCCGCACCCGTTGTGGAAGCAGCAGCGCCAGCCGCAGCCGTAGCGACGGCACCTGTGACAGTCGCGGTTGCGGCAGCGCCAGCTGCGCAAACCGTTGAAACACAAGACCAAAGCCGCGTTTTTGCTTCACCTTTGGCAAAAGAAATCGCTAAAGTGGCGGGTATTTCCATTGGCAATGTGCAAGGCTCAGGCGATAACGGACGCATTGTTAAGCGCGATGTGGAAGCGGCGGTGGCCAACAAAGGCGTTTCTGTGGCGCCCGTTGCGGTAGCTGTTGCAACATCCGTTGCCGTTGTTCCCGCAAAAGCAGCCCCCTCAGTATCGGCGGCATTCGGCGGCGAAGATTTCACCGACCAGCCGTTGTCGAGTATGCGGAAAGTCATTGCGAAGCGCTTGAGCGAAAGTCTTTTCACGGCGCCACATTTCTATTTGACGATGGAAATCAACATGGACAAAGCGATGGAATTGCGGACGCAACTCAATGCCGTGGCCGCGCCCGTCAAATTGTCGTTCAACGACATCGTGGTAAAAGCGGTTGCTGTTACCTTGAAAAATCATCCCGCCATCAATTCTTCTTGGATGGGCGATTTTATCCGTCAAAACAACCACGTTAATATTGGCGTTGCCGTCGCCGTCGGCCAAAGCCTTTTTGTTCCCGTTATCCGCAACGCCGATATGAAGTCTTTGGGACAAATCAGCACCGAAGTTCGGACGCTCGCGGGAAAAGCCAAAGAAGGCAAATTGCAACTGCCCGAAATGCAAGGCAGTACGTTCACAATTTCTAATTTGGGGATGTTCGATATTGAAGAGTTTACGGCAATTATCAACGCACCCGACTCTTGCATCTTGGCCGTTGGCTCGATTATGCAAAAACCCGTCGTCAAAAACGGGGAAATTGTCGTCGGAAACGTGATGAAAATCACGCTTTCGTGCGACCACCGCGTCGTTGACGGGGCAACGGGAGCTGTTTTCTTGCAAGAATTGAAAGCAAAATTGGAAGACCCGATTCGCCTTTTGGTTTGATTTTGATAGATATAAAAAGCGTAAAAAAATCCCGATTTTTAAGAAAATCGGGATTTTTTATGCTTGTAAGGACAGTTTACAGGCTCTTTTTCGCTACGCTCAAAAATCGCCTTTGGAATAATTCTAGTGGGGCGGCGTTATTTTTGTTG
>JAYUKJ010000976.1:0-6830 GCA_043764555.1 Saprospiraceae bacterium | reverse complement strand
TTGTCTATATATAAACCTTTCTTATCGTCCCTTTCAAAGATAATAGTCTCATTATTCCAAACTTTTTCTCTTAAATAGTATTCAGTTTGCGTTGGAATAACTCTAATTTCATAATGAATGGTCTCTAATGACTCGTCTAAAATTTTCAACTCATAAGTTGGTCCTTCATAAACCAATTCAATCACAATCTCATCATTCTCTCTTTCCCCTTGATATAACATTTCATTCACGCCACCGATTTCTAAAATATGCCGCCGCAATCTTTTTCCATTAATGGCTTCATTCAACAATTCAAAGACTTTTAAAAAATTAGATTTTCCAGAACCATTAATGCCGACTAAGACATTGGCACCTTGATTCAGATCAATTGTGGTATCACGGAAGCTATAAAAATTGACTAAACGAATGGATTTTAACATAATCTACAATAATTTTGAGGGCGAATGTAAGCACCCCCTCAGTATTTTTGAATTAAAAATTAAAAATTAAGGAATTAAAAATGCCCGATGACGCATCAGCACGTTATCGGGCATTTTTAATTTTTAATTTTTAATTTTTAATTTTTAATTTTTAATTTTTAATTTTCAATTTTCAATTTTCAATTTTCAATTTTCAATTTTTAATTTTCAGAAATGAAAGCTATGATTTTTGCCGCTGGACTCGGCACCCGCCTTCGCCCGTTGACAAACGACCGCCCTAAAGCGCTCGTGGAAGTCAAAGGTGTAACGCTTTTAGAAATCACGATTAGGCGGTTGATGCACTTTGGTGTGCGCGAAATTATCGTGAATACGCACCATTTTGCCGATAAAATTGACGCATTTCTAAAAAGCAAAAACAATTTTGGCATCCGCATCGAAGTCTCGCACGAGTTTGAACGACCGCTCGAGACGGGCGGTGGCTTAAAAAAAGCGCAATGGTTTTTCGACGACGGCGCGCCTTTTTTGATTTGCAACGCCGATATTTTGAGCAATATTGACCTCCGAAAAATGTACGCCGCGCACCTCGAGAGCGACGCAATCGCGACGTATGCCATCCAAAAACGCGATACGTCGCGCTATATGTTGCACAATACTGAGGGGTCCTTGTGCGGATGGATGAACATCAAAACCAAAACAATTCGGATGGGACGCGCGGCGACGGACTTGGGGATGTACTCGTTCAGCTGTTTTCACGTCGTCAATCCAAGCATTTTTGAGACGACGCCCGACGAAGATTTTTTCTCGATTATCGACTGGTATTTGGCGATTTGTGGCAAATATAATATCGTCGGTTGGCGCCACGACGATGATATTTGGTGTGATGTGGGTAAGCCAGAAACCTTGTTGGAAGCAGCCGAAATTGTGGATAAATTGTGGATACAGACAAACTGAAATAGTTTTCCCACAAGTTTTCCACAATTATCTTTTTTTTGCATTCAAAAAAAATAATTTCCTAAAAACGACATTTTCAACGTTTTTATAGATTGTAATTTTGATAAATATGCTTTTCAGGAAATGGTAAATATAATTATTTTTTATTTTTTGTTCGAGCTAACTCATTGATTATCAATTAGATAAAAACGATTTTAATGCCCTAAAAAACAATTGTTAAAAAAAACAATATTTGGCGAAGGCAAAAAATGAGATATACTGAGGGGTGTGCCAAATTGGTCTTTTTTATGCCGTAAATTAGCCTAAATACTTGAAAACAAACGTTTTACGGCTCGCGCACAAACAAATGTGGACAACTAATTGCGGTGTGGAAAACGCTGTCAAATAATGTAGATAATCAACAATTAAAAAATATGAGGTTAGAACGAATCAATAAAAAAATACAGTCTTTCGACCAAATTGAGGCGACAACAAGGCGTTGGCAAGCGGCGGGAAAAACGGTCGTTTTCACGAACGGCTGCTTCGATTTGCTGCATTATGGACACTTGCACTACTTGGCCGATGCGCGCGATGTGGGCGACAAATTGATTGTTGGTCTCAATTCGGCGGCGTCGGTGCGGCGTTTGAAAGGCAACAGTCGCCCGATTAATGACGAATTGACGCGGCAACATTTGCTCGCGGCGCTCGAAGTCGTGGATGCCGTCGTGGTTTTTGAGTCCGACACGCCGTTTGAGTTGATTTGCCGCGTTGCGCCCGACATTTTGGTAAAAGGCGGCGATTGGCAGCCCGAGCAAATTGTCGGCTCCGATTTCGTCTTGAAAAATGGCGGAAAAGTGATGAGTTTGCCCTTTGTGGAAGGCTATTCGACGACAAATATTGAGGCGAAAATCAAAAATTCGTGAAAGGGCAATAAAAAAGAGGTTGCTTCCGCAACCTCCTCTCCTCAAAAAAACAGCATATTTATTAATTCCCAGAACAAATTTTTCAACGTTTTTTTATTGAATTTTATCCAATTCTTGCAAGCCATATTGCTCCACAATATCGATTAATTCGTTCGCCAAATTCTCATTACCCGACGGATAACCCAAGCGCTCCAAGCCTTTCGCCCAGCCTTTGTAATCCTTGTTGCTCAACTGCCTCAATTCCGAAAACTGCCCAGTGGTCACAAAAACACTGTGGTCGCGGAAGCTCACCCACGCGTTTTCGTACTGTCGCCAGCGTTTGTCGCCAATCGTTGCCGACGCGCCCGACCAATCATGCGTGAGCGGTAAGGCAAAGTGATTGTTCAGTTTTGCCGTCGTAACCCGTTGACCTGCAAAGCTTTGGCGCGTGGCATTCGCCAAAATCAAACTCGCTGGCACGCCGTATTTTCGCCTTTCGGTGACGGCAACTTGCGCGAAACGTTTGAGGTAAGCCCTCTTGATTGTCTCATCGACCGCGGGCATTTCTGCCGCATTGTTGTTGCCGTCACCCGTCAACGCACCGATGATACTGAGGGGTGCATCATCGACTTTAGTGTTCGGTGTGATTGTTAATTTGTTGCCCTGTTTCTCGATTTTATCGCCATCTTCGCTGCTAAAATTCAACATTTTTGTCAAATCTTTCTTCAAAATGAAGAACAAAAGCGCGACGGCCAAACCGAGTTTGAACCAATGTTTTTTGAAAAAATCGAGTGAATGACGACCTTGTTTCTGCCTGAATTCTGCCTCAAACGCTTCCCTGAAATTGCGTTCCAAGACTTGCTCAAAATTATGCCCCGCGCGGGGGCGATTGTTGTCCACACCGTTGCCGTCGGTTGTGGGGTTATGCGTATCGCGATTGTCCGATTGCTTGTTGATGTTCCTGTCCGAGTCCTCGAAACGCGTTTCGGCGTTAGCATTTCGATAGGGGTTTGGGCTGTTGTGCAAAAAATTGCCAAATGTATTTTCCATGACGACCTCCTTTTTTTACCATTGATGAGTGTTGTTTTTACTTTTTAAGTGGATACGCCGCTTGCTTTTTTTGATGGGACAAATTTACAACAAAATGTTTTTATAAACAAAATATTTCAAAACATTTTTTTTAATTATTTTAAAAAAAAGTAGAACGCCTTGAAAATCAGTTCGTTAAAAACGTTTAAAATAGTGAAAATCAAGGCTTTAAAGCATTTTATACTGAGGGGTCCTTTGGAAAATAAATTTTGAGCCGTTGATGCGGCCGACCATCATTTCCAACAAAAACGCGTACATGGTGAACAACTTTCCAAAAGTTTTAAAACTTTTGAAGAGTTGTAACAACGATGTATTTACGGTGGTACAATTTTATAACTAAAAAATACGTTAATAAACTTATTAAAAAGTTGTGCAGCTAAATAATACGCTTTATCTTTGCAGCAGTAGCGCGACTTTAAAGTCGCATTGCATTCATCATTACAATAAAAAAAATCATGCAACAGAAATTGACGAAAGCCGAGGAGGAAATCATGCAACACGTCTGGCGGCTCGGTCGCTGCACGGTGAGCGACATCCTGAACGACATCGAAACGGCGGGTGAAGCACGACCGCCGCACAGCTCAATCTCGAGCATCGTGCGAATTTTGGAAAGTAAAAATTTTGTTGGTTACAAAGCCTACGGTAAAACCCACGAATATTTTCCGCTCGTCGAGAAATCAACCTACGGACGCGGCTCGTTGACACGCTTGATTAGCGATTATTTCGACGGCTCGGTCGCATCCTTGGTGTCGCATTTGGCGCAGGAGGAACAATTGAGTTCCAATGATTTACGCGATTTATTGGACAAATTGGACTCTAAATGATTCCAAATTCCAGAGATTCCAAATTCCAAAGGACTCCTCAGTATAAAAAAGGAAGGCTCAATTAGGTTTCAAGTTGCTCTGACTAATTTTTATGTTAGAGGCGGCGTAGCTGCCAAAGCTTGGTAATATCTTGACCTATCAATAATTGCTCTACGCGGTGTAACCGCAAAACAAGTGGTTTCGCGGTTACACCGCGTGAGAAAATCATGGATTAAGTTTAATATTATCGAGATTTGGCAGCTACGCCGCCCTAAGGATAAACCTAATAATCAGCAACTTGAAACCCTAATTGGGCCAAAAGGAATTTTGGAATTTGGAATTTGGAATTTGGAATTTGGAATTTGGAATTTGGAATTTGGAATTTGGAATTTGAAATCTTTGAAATTTAAAATCATGATAACTTATTTCGTTCAAGTCAACGTCTGTTGGCTCTTGTTCTACGGGGCGTACTTTGCCCTATTGAGCCGCGAAACCTTTTTTCGACTCAATCGTATGTGGTTGATTATCAGCCTCTTAGGTGGTTTAATACTGCCTTTAGTAGCGCCAACTTTTGAAGTGGTTGAGCCGACAAATGTAGCGGTCGTGATGCTGCAACCTCTCGTCGTAACGGCTGTGGATTTGGGTCAAAACCTTCAAAATACTGAGGGGTCCTTTTTCAAGATTTTAGCGGCGATTTACGGATTGGGTTTAGCGGCAACATTAGGAAAATTACTCCTTGGTTTTTGGAAAATAAAGCAACTGCATCAATGCGCCGAGCGCTTGCCGATGGCTGATTTTACGCTCTTGAAAGTCCGTGAATCGATTGCCCCATTTTCGTTTTTCCGCTGGATTTTTATCAACCTCAATTTGGTACAAAGTGCTGATTTACAACAAATTATCATGCATGAACGGGCGCACGTCCGCGAGCGACACTCCTTTGACGTCGTGTTTGCGGAACTGCTGGGCGTCGTTTTTTGGTGGAGTCCATTGGTCTATTTTTATACAAAATCTTTAAAAAATGTCCACGAATACGCGGCCGACGCGGCGGTTTTGCGGACGAGTAGCCCCCCTCAGTATGGGCGGCTTTTGTTGCGGCAACAGCAGTTCGAAATGCCTTTGTCGCTAACGAATCCTTTTTTTTCACAATTAAAAAAACGCATTCTCATGATGACGCGCAATCCATCTAAACGGCGGGCTTTGGCTAAATATACCCTCGCCGTTCCCATTTTTCTCGTCTTGACGCTTCTTTTGGCTTCGCCAAAAACGCGCGTTATGGCAACTACCGAAGCGGCTACCGAGCGGGCAGTTGCTTCGCTTGAAAGATTCGAAAAGGATTTTAATAGTGCCAATAGTAGCGATACTACGAAATTTGATGCTACAAATGCTACCATTAATCAAGCAGATGGTATGCGCGTTAGCCTCGAAAACGGCGATGGCGAAACGCTAAATTTGACTGATAAAACGTTGAAAATCAACTCATTACTCAATAGTTTTAACAAATTGAATGTTGTTCAAACCATCAACGGTGTTAATAAGCCACTTGAAGTTGAACAATTCATGATTGTTCGTATTCGACGCGACCAAAACCCGATTAGGGTGATGAATAATAGCGATAAATTTAATAGTGAAGTGCGTCAAATTTTTGAAACTGCTGCACAAGGCGATTGGTTTCAAATTATGAACATTCGCACTGTGCAAAATGCGCCTAAAATTGCCGCGCGCACTTGGATTATTGAAAATGCTACGCCATCCGAATCTGATTTCTTATTCTTAACACAGCAGCAGCAGTCTGAGCTTGCTAAAATTTCCGAAAGTCCTATTGCTTGCTTTGGTGGAAAATACCGCACAGGCATGATAGCTGCCAAAGATTTAGCAACACCCAATAAATTAGAAGCCTTTCAAAATATCAATGGTAAAGTAACGCCTGTCGAGGTTCTGAGCTTTGTTCTCGGTCGATTTGCTTTTACGCGGGACGAAAATGATAGTAAGTGGGTCACGTCTTATAACGTAGGTGCTGAACTGAATGCTAAAAGCAAGCAACTGTTAGAAATGGCAGTTAAACATGATACGTACACGTTCACAGAAATAAAATGCCGAATAAAAGGAGCGAAAATACCAATTGGAGCAGATGATTTGTCTTTTTTCGTTGAGCGGACACCCCCTCAGTATTTTGCCAAAAAAGACTCGTCCGACCCCGTTTTTACGACGGTTGATGACGAACCCACGTTCGTAGGCGGTCAAGATTCGATGTTTCGTTTTCTCGGGCGCAACATTAAATATCCCGCCGAAGCGCGTGACTTGAGCGTGGAAGGCACCGTTTACATCGGTTTTATTGTTGAAAAAGATGGCTCGTTGACGAATGTCACCATTAAACGCAACGTTCCAGAATCGAAAACGCGCGTCGATACGATTCAACAATTTTTGCCAAAAGAAGGAATTACCAAAACCCGCATCGTGAAACACCAAGACGAAAGTTGCGCGGAAGAAGCGCTGCGCGTCGTCAAATTGATGCCGAAATGGCAAGCGGGCAAGCTAAAAGGTAAGCCGATGCGCGTGAGTTTTGTGTTGCCAATAAAATTCAAATTGGACTAAAAGTTGCTGTAAATAATCTGTGCAAAAAGGGCGACCGTGAAGGTCGCCCCTACGTATATGTCTGGCAGTCAAACATTTGTAGGGGCGACCTTCAC
>JAYUKJ010000975.1:0-6832 GCA_043764555.1 Saprospiraceae bacterium | reverse complement strand
ACTGAGGGGTGTGTCAAATTTTCCAGTGACGACGCACGCGCCACTTGGCAAGGGTGACGTTTGATAAATCGGGTTCACGACCGTCGTTCCACCTTCGGGTGATTGGCCGTTGTACATACGGTCGTTTGAGGAATAAGCAGAGGACAATTTGCTCTCAAAAGACCAGTAGCCTTGCTTGCGATTGCCGTTGACGGTTTCGTCTTTGGTGCCAACGCGGTATTGCGTTAGATAGTTGTTGGCACCTAAAAATGACGCAAAAGTGCCGCGTTCGTCGTTGAAATTGCCTGAAAAAGGCACATTCAGCATATTGAAAAGCACGTCGAAATTTTGGTACGCGACGGCCACGCGGACAAATTCGTAGCGTCCAATACCGAGTTGAGACATCGGAATGCTGAAAAATATTTCGCCGTCCTTCGCGAATTTTACTTGGCTAAAATCGACCGCCGTTTCGCCGCCCGCAACCGTTGAGGGCGTTGACAACAAGACCGCGCCTTTACCAACTGCCGTGGAATTATTGGTTGTCAACTCGATTTGTTGCACGCCAATCGCGTTAATGGAAGGTGTTTGAGCCGCGCGTCCCGATGTGACGCCAGCGGGCATACCATTTGCGTTGAGTCGTTCTTGCAATGGGTCGAATTTGACGCGAAAATGTACCAGCGGGTCTGGTCTTTTTTGACAACTACAGAAAGCGAGAACTGCCGAAAAAAATAAAAACGTACTAAATTTTAGTGTCGGTGTCATGTCAGACGTTAATTTAATCAACTTAAATAACATTTCACTTTAATGGATGGTGAAATTATTATTTATGCCAATGGTTTGTTCAATGAGTTTTTTATTTAGTTGCACGTTAATAAAGAAAAATGCAGATGTCTTTTGGAAAGGAATTAAACGTAAAAGAGCGTTTTTGATTGCCTAATTACAAACGTTTTGATTTCGCATACAAATATACGCATTAAATTTGAATTGCCAAAAAATGTTTATTATTTTAATGTCATTTTTAAATCACTTCTAATCAGTGCCTTATTTTTGATTAAATTATGCCATTCGTCTAAACTCAAAAAGACAGCGATTTCAACAAGGTGAGAAATTCTAACGCAAGAGCAAATTTTGGGTGAAAAAAGGTGTTTATACTGTGGGGTCCCTTCAGATTGCGTTTTTAAGTATTTTAGATGTAGGCAACTTTTAAAAAAAGCTCAAATCTTTTGGTTAGAAGATAAATCTTTTGAAATTTTTTCTCTGACAGTCGTTTTTATCGTTCTGTGCGCTTATCTTTGCCGCCGCAAAACAAAAAGTTCTTTGTCTGTAAGGTTATCAAATAGCGCGTTTTATGATTATTAAATCAAATAAAACGTTTCAAGTTATTGATAATCAAAAAGTTATACGCGGGTATGGCGAAATTGGTAGACGTACCAGACTTAGGATCTGGCGCCGCGAGGCATGGGGGTTCGAGTCCCTCTACCCGTACTTTTTTGGATATTGGAGGGTTGATATTCGACAATTGATGAATCCCAAATTGGGGGCAAGTCCCATACTTCCCCCCAATTGTGTCCAATTCCGCGCGTTTGCCTTCCTACTTTATCCTATCTACTGGTATTATTTTTATTTCTAAATTTCTAAATTTCAACACATGCCTAACGTAGTTAGAACTGATATTGACGCCCTAAACGCCGTTTTAGTCGTCAACATTGCTAAAGAGGATTACTTACCGAAAGTCAAAAACGCCATGAAAACGTTTGCGCAACGGTCGCCGATGAAAGGCTTCCGTCCGGGTAAAACGCCGCAGAAACTCGTTCAAAATATGTACGGAACGGAGTTCGTCATGGACGCCGTTAATAAGTCATTGGAAGACACGCTCAATAATTATTTGAAAACGGAAAAACCAGATATTTTTGGTCAACCGATTAGCGCCGTTGAGCAACCCGATTTTAAATTTGACCCTAAAAATCCAGGCGATTTTGCGATGCATTTTGATTTGGGCATCATGCCAAAATTTGATGTACAAGGCTTGGACGGCGCTGATTTCACGCGCTACGTGGTGCAAGTTGACCCCGCAATGATTGACGAGGAACTCGAAAAACGCCGCAAGCAAGCGGGTGAAACCAAAGAAGTAGAAGACACGATTCAAGGCAACGACCTGATTTATCTTTACGCCAAAGAACACGGTGGTTCGTTGGTAAAAGAAGATTTGGTGTTGTCGATGCATTGGCTTAATGAGGAAATGCAGGACGTTTTTAAAACGCAGAAAGTAGGTGACCAATTGACGGTAAATATTTTTCAACTTGAAAAAGAAACGACCCCTCAGTATGTGCGCAAACATTTCTTAGGCGTGGATGATGCCGATAATCGCGAGATTAAAGAGAATTTTGACGTAAAAATCACGAAAGTGACGCGCGTTGTCCCTGCTGAATTCAATGAAGAATTTTTTCAAAAACAATTCAACGTTGCAACGGAAGCAGAAGCGCGGGCAGAATTGAACACGACGCTTGGCGGCAATTATACGGCACAAGCGGACGTTCTTTTGATTCGCGATTTCCAATTGCAGTTGATGGAAGTCAATAAATTTGACTTGCCTGATGCCTTTTTGAAGCGTTGGTTGTTGACTCAAAATGATAAAAACACGCCTGAAATCGTAGAATCGGGTTATGAAGGTTTTGCGCAAAATATGCGGTGGACACTCGTTCGCTCGAAAATTGCGAAAGAATCAGGTTTTGAAGTGACCGATGAGGATTTGAGACAACATTACGCAGCCAAAATCAGAGGCTATCTCGGTGGCATGGCCATTGACGATGCATTCGTTGAAAGCCTCATGGAGAAAGTCTTCGATGATGAAAAACAATATTCAGAATTGTACGAAGACGTTATGACGGAAAAAACGTTTGATGTCATGAAAACGCGCGCAACACTCGTTGACAAACCCGTTTCATCGGACGAATTCGACTCAATTATGGCAACAGCACGTGCCGAAGCGGCAATCATGCGCGGCGATATGAAAGAAGAATTGTTGCCCGAAGGTGATTCGGACATCGAAGAAGTCGTTGCTGAAGAAATGTAATTTTAAATTTTCTTTTGCTCCCAATAAACAACAGCCGCATCGCTTTCCGCATTGCGGCTGTTGCTGTTTAAGGCTTAATTCAACACGTTGATGACTCTCTAACACATAGTCACATAGGACACATAGTTTTTTTCTTTCTTTTTTATAAAACTATGTTTCCTATGTGACTATGTGTTAAAAAAATAATTAATGTGTTTAACTATTTACGTAGTATCTTTATGTTAAACAAAATGACGACGACGGCTTTATTTGAAAAATTCACGCAACTCAACGTGGTAATCGTTGGCGACGTAATGATTGACCGTTATTTGCACGGCAAAGTGAGCCGCATTTCGCCCGAAGCGCCCGTTCCCGTTGTTGAGTGGCAACGGACGGAAGATAGGCTCGGCGGCGCGGCAAATGTGGCACTGAACATCAAAGCGATGGGCGCAACACCGTATTTATTCAGCGCAATCGGTGCGGATACTGAGGGGTCCTCTTTTTTGAGTTTAATGGGCAATAACAGTCTTTCTACACGTGGTTTATTGCAAATTAAGGGACGACCGACGACCGTAAAAACGCGGATTATGGCGGGAACGCAGCAAATGTTGCGCCTTGACAGCGAAGTAACGACCGACCTTTCGGATGCCGACCGAGCGCATTTTATGTACGCTTTGCGGTCATTTTTGAATGAAAACAACGTAGATGTAATTATTTTTCAAGATTACAATAAAGGCGTTTTAAACCTCAACGTGATAAAAGACGTGATGCAAGAAGCCTTAAATCGCCACATTCCGACGACGGTTGACCCCAAGCATAAACATTTTTTGGATTATCAAGGCGCAACACTTTTTAAACCCAATTTGAAAGAAATTAGAGATGCCGTTGATTTTGACGTGACACCTAACCTTGATTCGCTTAAAAAAGCCGCCGCATTTCTGAATAAAAAACTCGGTAACACATTGACTATGATTACTTTATCCGAAAAAGGACTGTTTTTAGGGTCTGATACTGAGGGGTCCATTTTTCCGATTCAGCCGCGTCCTATTTCCGACGTGAGTGGCGCGGGCGATACGGTTATCAGCGTCGCGTCGCTGTGTTTGGCGGCCAAAACGGACAATCGGACTTTAGCCGTTTTGTCGAACCTCGCGGGTTGTCAAGTCTGCGAAAAAGCGGGCGTTGTGGCGGTGAATCGAGAACAATTGGAGATGGAGTTTTTGGCTTTGACTGCTTGAATTCCGTCACGTCCGTGTCAAATTCGACAAAAGGTCTTTATCTATTTTTTTCATAAAAAACTAAGAAATTGTAAATCAAGTCTTTATAAATTGACTTTTTTGTAAATTGAAAAAATAAAATGCGCTCTTTAATATTGCCAACCAAATTTTTATAGTTTTGCGTTTTAACTATTTTTTAATTTTCTTAAATCATAAAAAGAACCTATTGGTATGAAAAAATTCTTTACGAAAATGGCGCTCATGGTAGCGCTCGTTTTAGGTGTTGCGGCGCTGAACGCGCAAATCATTTGGCCGACGGCTGATACGAACACGATTCGTATGAGTCAATTTGCTGATGCTTCGACTATCCGTTACGTTAAAAAGGACACTGCTTTGAGTGCAAGCCTTGACAATTACAAAGGTTGGATTACAGTTGGTGTATTTTGTGACGTTCCTGCTAAATCTGATAGTGCAGTTTGGTTATTTGCATCTGACGGTTCAAGTAGAATCGGAGCTTTTGGCGGTACATTGCCTATTACGCCTCTTGATACATCCCGCGGAAGAGGTGCTGCTATTTTCAGTTCTGATTATCTTGATAATCGCGGCGCTCAGAATAATTTTGGAAATGGTCCCGCTCCCGCTAATAATACTGGGCAAAGAGGAGAGTTATGGTCTCCAATCATCGACGCTACCGGCATAAATAATCTATCCGTTTTATTCCAATCCTTTTATCGTCATTTTTCAAGTACGAATAATTTGACGAACCCATTCTGGGCGAGTTCTATGATGTCTTGGAGTGAAGATGGCGGTGTAACATGGAAAGAACCAGTTGCGATTGACGAAAACGACGGCTACGCATTGAATGAGCAAACACCAACAAATGTTCCAACAGTCATTAAATTTCCTGGCAGCAAAGGCACTAATAAGTTCCGCTTCAAATTCATCTTTGAAGGAAATTATTATTTTTGGTTGGTAGATGATGTGCGCTTAGGTGTGGTTAAAAACAATATGCGTATTAACACAACGACAGCCGCTATCCCACCCATACGCGTAGGAAGAGGCAATGTTGACTCAGTTCGCTTCTTAGCCACAGTTGTTAATAATGGTGCTGCTCTTGCAAAAAATGTAAAGTTGACGGCCAAAGTTTTTAACTCAACTTCACAAGCAGAAGTCTTTTCAACGGTTTCTAACTTGGGTGATATACAAGTTGACACGGCTGTTAAAAATAAGCTACTACCACTGGCATTCTTACCACCAGCAACTATAGGCAGTTATGATATTGTTTACCGCATAAGCTATGACAGTTTAGACGAATATCGAAGAGACGATACATTACGCTTTAATACGGCTTTAACAGTAACGGATTCAGCTTTTCGGCACGACCAATTAGCTACTGCAGCTCAAACATTAACTGAATCACCCAATACAAACTGGGGTACGACGATAAAAGCTTGGCGAGTAGGTCAGTATTATTTTATGCCTAAAGGAGCATCTTCAACAGCAACCAGTATCACCGCTATAATTTATGACCCCGCCATAACAGCGGCAGGTCGCTTTTATACCGTCGGCCTTTATGAATGGAATGATGCAAATAGCGACGGTATTGTGCAAACAGCTGAACGTACATTAATAGCAACAGGAGAAAAAGCAGTTGGCATTGACGCTGCTGATAGGACTGTACGTGGTGTTGCAACTGTTTTTTATTTAGATAACTTTGTAGTCTCTAATAAGCCTGTTTATTTAAAAAATAACACAGCTTATTTGGCAATGCTTGACTTGACACCTACTAATGCTGCCAGTGCCGCATGGGTTGCTACTTTCGAGGAACGCGGGCGATTCTCAGCTATTGGAATGAAGACCGCATCAAGACTGGCAGGGCAACCACGCTATGCAGGTGTCATAAATGGTAATTCAAATGATGATGCTCTCCCTTGGTCAACAAGAGTTTTCGGTGACGATGTGGATAGATATTCTCCTAAAATCCGTTTGACGGCTTGGCCTGTTCGTATTGATACGAAAGACAACCTTCCTGAAACGTATAAAATCAATATTTATCCAAACCCAGTTGGTCAAAATTTGAACATTAATCTTGATTTCCCTAAATCAGAAGAAGCGGTTTTATTCCGCATTTTCGATTTGAAAGGACAATTGATTCAAGAAAGAGAAATGCCAAATATTCAAAAAACAACCGTGAACATGGATGTGAATAAATTGGCAAGTGGCAATTATTTGCTTCAAGTTCAAACATTGGGCAATCAAGCAAAGACGCTTAAATTTGTGAAAGCAAACTAAAATTTTGTTTTACTTTTAAATTAAAAAACCCGCGCAGCAGAGATGTTGCGCGGTTTTTTTGTTTTTTTGATAAAAACAGTCAAAATACTGAGGGGTCTCTTAATTTTTTTTTCACACCTCTTTACGGTAAATTTAATCAAATTCACCGTGAAAAAGCGACTTGGCAAACTTAGACCTCTCCTTAAAACTTTTGGACCTCACTTTAAAACTTTTAGACCTCACTTTAAAACTTCTGGACCTCACTTTAAAACTTCTGGACCTCACTTTAAAACTTCTGGACCTCACTTTAAAACTT
>JAYUKJ010000974.1:0-2049 GCA_043764555.1 Saprospiraceae bacterium | reverse complement strand
CTGTAAGGCATTGATTTCGAATGAGTTATATCGGTCGGGATGACAAGATTCGAACTTGCGACCTCACGCCCCCCAGACGTGCACGCTACCAACTGCGCTACATCCCGAAAATGAAAAAGGATATTGTGATATTATCAGCTATCGTGATATTATGGGATATTACCCCAATATCTTAATATCCTTGAAATATCTCAATATCCTTTTTTTTGTCGAAGTAAGTGGATTCGAACCACTGACCCCCGCCATGTCAAGGCGATACTCTAACCAACTGAGCTATACTTCGATGCGTTTTTTATCATTTCTTTTAGTGATGGCGCAAAGGTAGTAGCCCTTTTTGTTTTTCAAAATTTGAATCCGTTTTTTTTGAAAAAATACTGAGGGGGTGCTTTTTTTTACGGATTAAAGTCGGCGAGATTAAGGTCGGCGAGATTTGAAACCTAATTTAAGCAAGGGCGACCGTGAAGGTCGCCCCTACAAATGCTTGACTGCCAAAGCATATTTGTGGGGGCGACTTTCACGGTCGCCCTTATCTTGGTGATGTTAATTTGATGTGTTTTCTACGCCCCGCTTATCTTAATTTTCTCTCGAATAATCCCGTCGTTCAGAACCGATTGACTCATCGCCGTTTGTCCTTGCGATAAGACTTTGAGCGAACAATGTTGGACAATGTTGATGATGTTGGAACCCGTCAAATCGTGTTCGTAGGCGATTTGTTTGAGGTCAATATCGGGCGACAAAGCGAGTTGTGGCGGCATGAGTTTTTGCCACAACAGCAAGCGTTCGGCGGGTTTTGGCGTTGGGAAATAAATCGCGGATTGGAACCGCCGCATAAACGCTTCGTCGATGTTTGACCTGAAATTGGACGCCAAAATCACGAGGCCTGGGTAGTTTTCGATGCGTTGCAAGAGGTAAGCGACTTCTTGATTGGCGTATTTATCGTGGGCATCCCGCACGCCCGTGCGCTTGCCAAAGAGCGCGTCGGCTTCGTCGAAGAACAAAATCCAGTTCTTGTTTTCGGCGCGTTCAAAGAGATTGGATAGGTTCTTTTCCGTTTCGCCGATGTATTTGGAGACCACCATCGAGAGGTCAATGCGAAACACATCCATGCCGCTAAATTTTCCTAAAAGCGTGGCAGTCAACGTTTTACCCGTCCCTGGCGGGCCGTAGAAGAGGGCGCGGTAGCCGGGTTTTACCTTCTTGTTCATCCCCCACTCTACCATAAACGTCGGACTGTGTTCCAACCAATGTTTGATTTCATCGATTTGGCCCGCCGTGCGCCCGTCCAAAACGAGGTCGTTCCACGTCAACTCGGTGTGAATGTGTTGCGCAGGAAATTCCATACTCAGTTTTGGCATCGCGAGCGTGTCCGTGAGCAGCCATTCGGTCATTTCGGCTTCGAGTGCCAAGCGACCACTCATCAGCGGCTCGCCGCTTTTTGGCGTTTCAATCGACACAATGTGTTCTTGATTGAAGAAAGAATCGTGGCGAATGCGTTTCAATAACGCCACCCGCGCGTCGAAATCGTTGCCCGTCAAGATGAACAACAACGTCTCACCCGTCGGCAAAATACCGCGGTGTTGCGTCCCGCGAATACCGCCAAACTCCATGAAATCGACTGCACCTTTTGGCAGTTTTTGAGCCACCAAAGCGTCCAAGAAGTTTGGATAAACCTGCGGTACCAATGCCAACAAGACGGCAATCAATTGCGCTTCATCGGGCTGTCGCTGCGCAATAAAAGTCGTAAAAGCCGACCTTTCTGACGCGTTATACTGAGGGGTCCTTGGGAAAGGCGTTTCCGTTGTTGGCACAAAGTAATGGTCGAGTCGTGCCAAAACGTAGCTTTGCAAATAGCCAAAAGCGGCGTGCAGATTGCCGTCATATGCGTTTGTTCCAAGATTATCGGAAGGCGTTTCCTCCGACATCTCGCGCGTTGCGGTTGCCGCTGCTTGCGGTATTTCACGCATTTGCGAGACGTGTAGCGCGTTCGTTTGCGGCGTTTTTTGTTCCAACTCGGCGGCGTTCGCGTCGTCGTGGAAGAGATTGCGAATT
>JAYUKJ010000973.1:0-2052 GCA_043764555.1 Saprospiraceae bacterium | reverse complement strand
GCTTTAGAAATTGGAACAGTGTTAATGTCAAAAGCGGCTTGTTGTGCCGATAAAACGTTGATTGTCAAGGTAGTAAACAAAATTACAAATAAATTTTTCATAGATTTTTTTGTTTTTTTAAATTAAGAAAATTAGTTGAGAGCGCGACAATAACACAACTACTCCGAATTTAGTTCCAATGCCTTTTTATTACTCCAGCCTATTTTTTATCCCCAAAACGGCTTTTATACTGAGGGGTCCCTTTTCCAGCATTTTCATTGCAATAAGGTTGCAATAAAAAAATTAGCCAATTGGTATCAAACCAAAAAGCCTTGTAAATTATTGATTTACAAGGCTCTTTAGTTTTTCATTACTGCCTTCTTGACTTTATTTCTGGAAAAACAATATCTTCGTAAATATCTGCCATCAAAATCGAAACGCCAAGCGAACGCAAGGCTACGGGATGATTAATATCCGTTTCGGTTCTAATACGCCACAAATCGGGTTCTTCTCGGAAGCGCGTTTCGACGGATGGTTTATCGGCATCAATCAGAACATATTCTTGGAAACTTGGGAGTAGTTTATACAGGTCAAACTTGCCTTTTCTATCGAAAGATTGCGTACTTGGTGATAAAATCTCAACTATAAGTAACGGATTTACAATGACATCTTGGCGATTTTTCCAAAATATGGGTTCTTCACAAATGACAAATGCAGCAGGATAAACGCTAATATCACTTGGCTCAATGTAAATTTTTAAATCACTCGTGTGGACGCTAAATTGCTTGGGCAAAGGGCGTATTGAGACCCTTAAAGCCGTTAACGCATTTGCGCTAATTCGGCTGTGATTGAATGTTCCTCCTGGCATTTTTATAATTTTCCCGTTATAAAATTCATGTTTTTCCGCAGCCTTTTCCTCTCGGCGAAGGTACGCTTCGAAGCTGTACATTTTTGGTTCCCGAACCAATGTTCCTGTTTTTACGACGATGCCCATTTTTCTAATTTTTTTACAAAGTTAGACGTTTTTTAAGAAATCATTATCAAAACCACCATTTTTTTGGATTTATCACTTGATGCACGCATCGAGCGAAACGGGGTTTGTGGTCGTGACAAATGAGCCGCTTTTCGAGTATTTGGCAACGCATCGAAAGCATACGGGGATTATGGTGGCGCGGTTGAATTAGATTTTTTTTGCTGCTAACGCATTTTAGAACGCATAGTGATGTGGTATTCGCCCACTCAATTGTCTTAAAACCAGTGATATTTACAGTCTCATCCCAACGCAATTTCTCATTCATTTCCCCCATTTCGTCCACAATTTCAAAACGTTCGTCAATTTAATTCGGCTTTTATTGCGCATTTATTGAATCTTGAAACGTTTTTAAGCCGTAACGCGACTTTTAAAGTCGCACTACTTTCATAAAAAATCATTTTTTAAATAAGCTATCCAACTATGGAATTAAAAATCAACAACCTTAGTAAAACCTACGCTAATGGCGTAAAAGCCCTCCAAGATGTGTCGCTCACCATACCAACAGGTATGTTTGGTCTTTTGGGACCCAACGGCGCGGGAAAATCGTCGCTCATGCGGACACTCGCCGCCCTTCAAGATGCCGATAGCGGGACTGTCACGCTCGGCGATATTGATGTTTTGAACGACAAAGATGCGGTGCGCCGTGTTTTGGGGTATTTACCGCAAGAATTTGGCATTTATCCGCGTATTTCTGCCGTCGAAATGCTTGACCACTTAGCAGTTCTGAAGGGTATTTCCAACAGTTCGGAACGTAAAAATCTCGTCAATGCCTTGCTCGAACGGGTCAATTTATACGACCACCGAAAGAAAGCCGTCAGTAGCTATTCGGGCGGGATGCGTCAACGATTTGGCATTGCCCAAGCCTTGATTGGCAACCCAAAACTCATCATTGTTGACGAGCCGACGGCGGGTCTCGACCCAGGCGAAAGGAATCGTTTTTACAGCCTTTTGTCGGAAATTGGTGAACACGTTATCGTGATTTTATCTACGCATATTGTGCAAGATGTCAAGGAGTTATGCTCAAATATGGCGATTATCAA
>JAYUKJ010000972.1:0-2054 GCA_043764555.1 Saprospiraceae bacterium | reverse complement strand
TGAATTTGAACGCTTTTTTCGCCTTTATACTGAGGGGTCCCTTTTTTCGATTTTATAACGTGAACGTAGCGCGACTTTATGATTTTGTAGAAATAAATCTATCATTTAAAGTTTTACGCCCCGTTAACTGTATTTGCGAATAAATTCGCAAATACAGTTTTACCATGACGCCGTTTAATTGCTAAGATGGAATGATAGATTTAATTCTACAAACTTTTAAGGTGCGTTACCACTCGTTACAAAAAAAACAAGTGTTAAGACTCACCAAAATCACTTGCCCGTGCGTTCTAAAAAATAATTGTAGTTTTGCACAAAATTTAAGAATTAAAATCAAGATAAATGATACCTTTTAAACGCGCACTTTTTCTGTTCGCAGCTATTTTATGCGGCTTTATGGCTTGCCGCCAATCGGATGAATTTACGACTGATGCGGGCGCAAAACTCGCTTTTTCGTCAGACACGCTGCGTTTTGACACCGTTTTCACGAGTCTCGGGTCGGCAACGCGCTCATTTAAAATCTTTAATCGGAACAGCAAATCGATTAAAATCAGCAAAATTAGTTTGGCAAATAAGACCAAAGCCGTCTTCAATTTGAACATTGACGGCGTTTCGGGACGCAGCTTTACGGACGTCGAAATCCCCGCACAAGACAGCATTTACGTCTTCGCCAAGGTGACGATAAATCCAAACGACCCCCTCAGTATAAGCCCCTTTGTGATTGCCGAAGACCTCAATTTTGAGACAAATGGCAACACACAACGCGTGGTTTTGGAGGCTTTCGGGCAAAATGCAAACTATATTCCGAGCCGTTTTTCGAGCGGAAAAGAATCTATCTTGGATTGTGGCGGCGGCGAAGTCGTTTGGAATGACCCCAAACCTTACGTTATTTATGGCTATTTGGGCGTCGCAAACGGCACTTTGCGCTTGCCTGCGGGAACCCGCATCCACGTACACGGCGGTTTGGTGCGTGCTGCCGATACAACTTTGCAGCGCGACGGCGTCCTTTACATCACAACAAACGGGCGATTGATTGCCGACGGCACGCTTGAAAAACCCGTTATCTTTGAGGGCGACCGTTTGGAAAAAGAATTTGAAGACGTGCCTGGGCAATGGCGCGGCGTTTACTTCGTAAGAGGCAGCAGAAATAGTACGTTAAATTTTGCGATAATTCGCAATGCGCAGCTCGGTATTTACATGGATTCATCAACAACAGTTGCACTTAAAAATACAAAAATTTATAATACCGAATCAAGTGGTTTACGCACCATCCACGCGGCAGTGACGGCTGAAAACTGCCTCTTTTACGCAAATGGCGGCAATTCAGTTCAAATTGAGTACGGCGGAACGTATGATTTCAAGTATTGCACGATGACGAGTTACGGACAATCGCCCGCTTTTAGCGCCACAAATTGGGTGTGTGTTGAAACCAATGCGCTGGGTCAATGTACGAAAGGCACCGACTTTCCACTAAATTCGACGCTCACAAATTGCGTCATTTATGGCTCGCGCGAAGACCAAATTGGGTTGAGTGATTTGACGCCCACGACGGCGAACGATTTTAGTGCATCGTTCAAAAACTGTGTCGTTCGCGTCAAGGACTTGTTAACACCGAAAGGCGGTTTTCCCAATTTTTTGACCGCAAATTGCGTCGATTGCATCAACGCACCGACGACGGCAAAGCTGTTTCGCAAGCCAAGTTCGGGCGATTTTCACTTAGATACCTTGTCCGTTGCGGAGCAAAAAGCGTTTCCGATTCCCGCGATTTCGACGGATTTGGATAGAAAAAATCGAGATTTACAAAAGCCTGATATTGGCTGTTTTGAGTTTTATCCGCGTTGATTCTTATATGTTAAATCCATTATAGTTAAGCTAAAAATTAAATGACTAAATGCACTTTAACGCGTTAAGCTGAGTCATTTTTATTGTGAAAAAAAGCGCATTCATCGCTTAATTATTCATTAAAATTTTAATACAAAATGAAAAATAAAATACTATTTATTACTGCTTTTTTAAGCCTTATTTTAACCACAATTAATGCTCAAAAAATCGTTGAT
>JAYUKJ010000971.1:0-6857 GCA_043764555.1 Saprospiraceae bacterium | reverse complement strand
AATCGTATTGTTATTACATACAATCCCTTCGGGATTAACGACATGTCACTTGTTCTTTTTCTATAAACATATATTCCCTTCGGGAATTTCAATCCTTTTTTAGCTTAAATCGGAGATTTTCGATTTAAAATTCATAACAATAAACTTTCTGTACATCCCATAGGCCAAAAGGAGGCTTCCTAAGATTTATCCGAAAGCCACTTTCGGCTTAGTATAATAGAGACCGAATAACTTGAGTGCATAACAAATTGTCTTTTAAGGCTGCAACTTTCCGAAAGTTTTTAACTTTCGGAAAGTTATTTCACGATGAAAAAGACAATTTGTTATGTACCCAATAACTTCAAAAAGAATCGTCAAATTTAGTGAATAATCACAGCGTTTCAGCGTTCGATTTATAATATTTTGCCTGTGCCAAAACCTTTTGTAGCTCGTCTTCATCCATTTTTTTCATCACTTGATACGCCATGCCGATGCGCGGATTTCGGCTCAATTTATCGGTGTGTCGGTGATAAAATTCCCAGTACAAACTATTAAACGGACAGGCTTTTTCGCCGTGCCTTTTTGATTTATCATAGTGGCAATTTTGGCAATAATCGCTCATTTTATCGATGTAATTTGCCGAACTCACGTAGGGTTTTGTGCCAACAAGACCGCCATCGGCAAATTGACTCATGCCGCGGGTGTTCGTGATTTCGACCCATTCGATAGCGTCCATATAAATCCCCAAATACCATTCGTCAAGTTCGTCGGGCGATACGCCGAGCAGCAAACTAAACGAACCTGTTATCATAAGTCGTTGAATATGATGGGCATACGCATTATCTAAAGAATTATTGATGCAATTGCTTAGGCAATTCATCTTCGTTTTACCCGTCCAAAACCACGACGGCAGCGGTGCTTTGTGTTCAAAATAATTGAGCAACGCATAACCCGGCATTTGCGCCCAATAAACGCCGCGCATATATTCGCGCCAGCCAATTATTTGGCGCACAAAACCTTCGATTTGACTAATTGTAATCGTGTCTTGATGCGCTTCCCAATACTGAATTGTTTTTTGAACGACTTCCAACGGCGAGATGAGTTTTGTGTTCATTGCAAACGACAATTTGGAATGAAAAACCAAGGCGTCGCGTTGCGTCATGGCGTCTTCATAGGTGCCAAAAAGTCTTAATCTATATTGGCAAAAATGGTCGAGCAAAGCCAACGATTCCTCACGCGTCACGCACCAATCAAAACGGTCGGCGCGCACGCGGCCGATTGTTTGTACTTCCTTGGTTTCCAACAAGTTAACGATGTCCGTAACGTCGCGAAAGCATTGGAACGGTGGCGGAATTTGCTGCGTTTTGGGCAATTTGGAACGGTTGTCGGCGTCGAAATTCCAACGTCCCGCCAGCGGACTTTTGCCGTCCGCCTCCATCAAAAGATTGTACTTAATGCGGGCTTTTCGATAGAAATTTTCCATCAAATAAGTCTTTTTACCTTTAAAGACTTCGGCTAATTCGGTTCTTGGATTCAGAAAATGCTCCGAATCAACGGCATTGGTTTGAAAAAGGGACCCCTCAGTATCAGCGCCGTTTTTGGACATTTCTACGAGTTTTTCGGACAGATTTTTCAACTCAACATCCAAACGATGTTCATCGGGCAACTGATATTCGAAGCAATTGATATTATATTTTTTAATCAATTCAACAATGTTCAATTCAAAATTTTGCAAATTATCGACGGCATCCAATCTGAAATATTTTGTCGCAAAACCTTGACTGTCAAGCCTTTCGGCAAAATGGCGCATGGCTAAAAAAAAGCCAATCACTTTCTGAATGTGGTGCTTGACGTAACCCGTTTCGGTCAATATCTCCATCAAAACGTACAGCGTTTCGCCGTCGTTTTCTGCAAACCATGAATGCTTTTCGTTGAGTTGGTCGCCGAGAATGAGGCGCAATTTTTTGTATGCCATTGCTTCTTTTTTATTTTAATCAAAAAAAAGAATAACAGATTAAAGGCGTTTGGGTTTAGAATTCTTCGAGAAAAGTGCAAAAGTGGCGATCTGTTTTTCCTTGCGAAGACTTTTTCGAAGCTGCCCAGTGTCTATCTATTTTACAGTTCGCATTTCATTGGGTTATAATTTGTTTAAAAGAAAAGTAAGCAATATCTTTGTCCTGCTCATTTAGTTTGGATCAAAAAAATAAGACATTAATGGAAAGAAAATATGCAATTTTTGTTCTATTGCACCTTCATTTTGCGCTTTCTGCGCAAAAATTAGACAATAGCAAGCCTAAAGGCGATGCTTTTGTTGACTATCTCTCGATTTATCAACAGTACATTAGCGGCATTAAAGCCAGTGAATGCGGCATGACGCCAAGTTGCTCAAACTTCGCTATCCATGCTTTTAGAACCCACAATGCCGTCACCGCATTCGCCCTAACAACAGACAGACTGCTGCGTTGTGGACACGATTACACCCATTATAATCTTAATATCAGTAACAAGCATTTCAAGGCCATCGACAACGTGGCAGACAGCGCAAATGCCGTAACACTGCCGCTCAATCACTTTGCATTTGCGGACACGTCACACCTTGAATCGTTGAAATTTATTCGTTATTTGATGAATAAAAAATTTTATAATCAAGGGCTTTTGAAGATTCAAGAACTGATTTACGCCAATAAAATAGCCGATAGAATGACCAAAAGGGAACTTTATATTAATTATATTCGCTGTTTGTCCGCTTTGGATAAAGTGGAAGAAGCGCTGTTTGAATACGAAGTAAGTTTCCCGAAAGCGATTAAGGAAGAGTCGCTGATTCGGTTAGAAATAGCGATTTGTCATATACAACTTAAAAACTATACTAAAAGCCAGCAAATTTTAACGGAAGCCGATAAAGATACTTCGGATGCCAATTTTCACGCAAGAACCACGATGCTTCAAGCCAAAATATGCGCACATGAGTATAAATGGCAAGCGGCGCAAGCGCATTTTGAGTCCATACACGCCGCAAGTGCTTATCGACAACAAGCGGAAAAAAACCTTAAATCGCTGGAAACAGCGGCTCAAATGACGTACAAAAAACCCGTTGTTGCTGGTTTGTTAGGCATTATTCCAGGTTGCGGCTACCTTTATGCAGGGCATAAGCAGACCGCTTTGTCCGCTTTGCTCATTAATGCGATTTTTGGTTACGCAACTTATAGCTCCATTAAATCTAAAAATTACGGTGTCGCAGCATTGGCGGGAACTTTATCGTTGGCTTTTTACGTCGGCAATATTCAAGGCGGCATCAAAAGTGCGCGGCGTTACAATGCGCACAAAAAAGAAGAATTAAACAATCGAATATACGTTGATTTTAACTATTAATCCTTTTTTTTACCTATTAAATTCTAAGTTATGCTTACGATTAAGAACATTTTTTGTGTCGTTAAACAATTGAGTTTAACCGTTTTATGCGCCTTTGCGCTCATGTCGTTCTCCATTACGGGGACTACCGACCCAGAACCTTACGCGGTGAAATTGCCCGCTGGCACGTCAATTCCTTTGGAAACGACGCGGATGATTTCCTCCGAAACTTTGGAGGCGGGTCAAATGGTCGATTTACGAGTTGTTGCGGACATTAAAGTTGACGGAAAAGTGGTTGTTGCGGCTGGTTCAATGGCTAAAGGTCAAGTGGTGCGCTCCGAGAAATCCCGGGCACTCGGCAGACAAGGGCGCATTGAAATCCAAATTAAAAGCGTCAAATCGGTTGACGGACAGGATATCCCTTTGTCTGGCGGCTCGCTCTACAAAGAAGGCGAAGACAAACAGACGTTGGCGATTGCTTTAGGCATTTTGCTTTGCATTTTGTGTTTGCTCATCAAAGGTAAAGAAGCGGTTTTTCCAATCGGCACGTCCGTTTCGGCAAACGTCGCAGCCAACAGCGAAATTGAGGTGAAATAAAGACCCCTCAGTATAAACGCCATAAAGCCTTGTAAACGCGTCGTTTACAAGGCTTTATTTATGCACTATAAGTTTAATTTATTTTAATTACCTCTAATCAATTCGATGTAACCGCTCAATAATTTAGGACTCAGGACGTCACCAACCAAACGTTTTTCAAAAACTTTGCACGAATAAAAGTAAGTGCCTTGCGTCATGTCTTCGCCTTTGGCATTTTTTCCGTCCCAATTCAATTCAGGATTTGTGGTTTCAAAAACCAATTGCCCCCAACGATTGAATACCTTAAACTCGACCTTTGAAATATAACGTGCTTTCATCGGTTTGAATACGTCATTGTCACCGTCGGCATTGGGTGTGAAAGCGTTTGGCAACACATAAATCGGGCAATTGTCCAAACAAGCGGTGTTCGACGGGCGGCTTCGATTGCCAACGCTGTCCGTCGCAATGACGTAATAGCAACCCGCAACGGCGCGCGTCGTTGGGTTTTGATGCAATAAAGTGGTGTCATTAATCCGTGTAATGGTCTGAATTTTTGAAAAAGGGGACCCCTCAGTATCGGCGTACAAAATCTCGTATTTCGTCACATCTTCCGAGCCAATGCAGTTGTTTTTAGGATTCGTCCAACGCAACAGATTGACAATTAAATCAGCCACCGTTTTGCCCGTCGAATCGCAACCGTTCGTCACCGACAACACGGGCGGACACGGCGGAACGGTGTCAATTGGCACGCCGCAAATGCGTTGCGACCAGTTTTCAAGCGGTGACGCCACGCCCGCAACATTGTAATTGCCAAAGGCTTTTATGAAATAACAATACTTCACTTTGTTAATCAAACCCCTATCCGTAAACGTCGTTTCGGTCGTCGAAGCGATGCTGTCGAAACGGTTGCGAACGGAATCAAGTCGATAAATATCGTAGCGGAAATTCGTCCACGCCACGTCTTTTTGCCAAGACAAAATGTTGATTCTATCGCTTGAAACGATGCTCAAACGGTGGGAAGAAGCGACCGCCGAGCTGCCAAATAACGTGTCGCGTTTGGTGTAAAAATCAACGCGGTAGGTATAAGGATTGGCTTCGGTATTTAAGTTATTGTCCACGAAAGACGTGTCTTTTAGCTCCGCAAAACTGTTGCCCGTAAACGTTAAAATGGGCAAAAATCCCGTGCGGGTAATGCCGTTTGCGCGCAAAACAACGTATTTATACGGCGGCGGATTCAAAATTGTGTCCAAATCCTTAGCAACTGGTTTTGTCCAACGAACCAAGATTTTGCCCGTCGTAAGCGCCGTTTCTTCAACCGATGCATTCGTAATTAATGGAATATCGCGCTTCAATTGCACGCACGCTTCTTCGGAAGGCAAACCCGCCACGATGTTGAAAGGATTGCCCGACGCCGTCCGTTTTGCAAAATGCGCAACAATGCGGTAACAGTACGTGCTGCCGCGGTTTACGCTCTTATCGAGGTACTGATAGCGGCTTGCAACGACGGGAAAAGTGGTCTCGAAAGCAATCATTTCGTAGCCTTTTCCGTCGAGTCCTGGTGTACAGGTATCAATGCGAAACGGGTTACTGTTCTCGCGTCGCCAAACCGAAAATGCGTAGAAATAATTCTCGGCCGCGCCTTCACAGACATAAGGTTTTTTCCAACTAACGGTCGCTTGTCCGCTCAAAGAAATGACGCGCGGCTCTTCGGGCGGCGGACCAACAACTTTAATTTGGACGGTTTTTAAATCCACCAAACCCGTCGTGTCTGCGAAACTATCGACGGCTTTAAAAACGACGTTATACGGATATTCCGAAACGTGTTCACACGTTGTTTGCCAACGGAAAGTGTCCAAAACGGGCGGCAAACGGAAACCCGCCGTGTTGCGAAAAGTCGCCTTTGAAATCGGCACTTGAAATGGACCGCCAAGGGCCGTTAAATTCACTTTTTGCCCTGGGTCGGGGTCGGTTGCTTTGACGGCAAAAGCGATATTCGTTCCCGCAATCACGCAGATTTTGTCGATTGTTTCAATCTTCGGCGGGTCATTTTTACAGTCTTCAATGAGGATTTGCATATCCCGAATTGTCGTGTCAATCGGCAAGCCGCGGCGGTAGCTGATGATGTGAAACGCGATGTTGTATTCGCCTCTTTCCTGCGGTGTTCGCCACGTAAATTGCCCCGTTCGCTCGTCCAAATTGGTCACATTATTGATGCCCGCACGGATTTGGTCGGGGAATAAATACAAGGGAACAAGGCTGTTTTTATCCTGTTTTGGCACCACAAGCCGGTAGGCAATGCTGTCGCCGTCGGGGTCGTAAGCGTTCAACGTATGAATAAATAGCTTGCCGACGCAGCCTTTGTCAATCGGTGGTTGCAAGAGCCGTGGCGTCGTATTTGTACCGTTAAAATTAGCATTCAAAAAAGTGTAAGACGTCGCCACATGGAACGGAATAAGCTGCGAATTCGGAAAATTCACGTTCAAAACGCCGCCATTTCGGTTTGGGTCGGTCATGGAAACAACAAAAGTGCCGCGGCCAGGATAGGTATAAGTTGAGACATATTCGTTATATCGGATGTCGCCATTCAAGACAATGCCCTTGCCGCCGCCGTTTGAACGGGCAACTTTTCGCGTCGGACTGCCGTCGCCCCAATCCACATCAACGGAATCGCGGTCGGCGCCCGTGCTGCTCGCTTTGGTGTAGGTAATGACGGTTGCGCGGATGGTCAATTGACCGATTTGTTCAATCCAGATTTCGCCCGCGCGGTTGTGCGTGGCGGCGGCTTTTTGCAAAAAGCATGAAAAAGCGACAATAAGTAAAAGGCGCATTTGAAGGCATTTTTTTTTCATGGACGATTGTTTTTTATTAATATGTATCGGAATATTAAGCCGATGTAAAGTGTATTTTAAGACCCCTCAGTATTTTTAGTATTAACCACTTTAGTATGCGATTAA
>JAYUKJ010000970.1:0-25324 GCA_043764555.1 Saprospiraceae bacterium | reverse complement strand
TCCACGCACTTTCGGCGCGTTGATAACCCGACCAATTGAGGCATAATCAGCGTAAGCAACGCCTTTCGGCAGCAGGCGCGTGTAGGCTAAAAGGGTATTCGGCGTTGGAACAAAACCAACATCAGACAGCTGCCCAAATCCGACGTCGAAAGACCCCTCAGTATTTTGAGCATTTCCGCCCAAATCAACGTAGCCCAAGAGGTGAAAACCCGCAAGGTCTTTGCCATCCGCGTCCAAGTACGGGCAATTTTGTTCAACCACAAAAACCTCTTGCCGCAAGGCCATGATACTGTACAATTCGTAAACCGTTAGTTCTGAAAAATGTACGCATTTGAATTTTAAGTCCATTGTTCTGTATTTTTTTTAACCCAACAGATTTGACATTTTTTTAAAAGTTGTCAAATCTCACATTTTTTAAAAGCGCTGCGAAGGTCGTTTTTCGCGGCAATAAAAAAAAATTTGAAAAAAATAAGCGCTTACAAAACAGATTTCTTGCACGGTTCGTTAAATGGTCGTACATTTAGCGAATATTCGCTGAATCTTAAATTTATGCAATTTTCAGATTGTACAAAATGTTGATTTACAGTATTTTATAACAGAATTTACTTTTAAAAATTATCAAGTCAAATAAAAATGTCGGATACACTCATCAGCAATGTCGTCCTCAATGGCGGCTCATTCATCGTTCAAGACTCAACGCCTGAAACGACTTTCATTCCCGAGGAACTCGGTGAAGAAGCACTTATGGTTAAATCCATGATTCAAGATTTTTTGGAAAACGACGTTTTCCCCAACCGCAATGCGCTTGAAAAGCAGCAAGAAGGTTTGGCGGTCGGTCTCCTCGAAAAAATGGGCGAATTAGGTTTGCTCGGCACGCATATGCCCGAAATTTACGGCGGCACGGCGATGGATACCAACACAAACACCATGATTTGCGATGCTCTCGGACCCGCGGGCGGTTTCACGGTGTCTTACGCCGTTCAGACAGGCATTGGTATGTTGCCTTTTTTGTATTTCGGAACGGAAGACCAAAAAGCAAAATATTTGCCCGAACTCATCAGCGGCAAACTCAAATGCGCGTATTGCCTCACCGAGCCGAGCAGCGGTTCAGACGCTTTGGCGGCAAAAACCCGCGCAGACTTGACCGAAGACGGTAAGCATTATCTTATCAATGGTCAAAAAATGTGGATTTCTAACGGCGGTTGGGCAGATTTGCTCGTCGTTTTTGCAAAAGTTGATGGCGCAAAGTTCACAGGCTTCATTATTGACTCAAATACTGAGGGGGTCACTTTGGGCGCCGAAGAAGATAAATTGGGCATTAAGGGCTCATCAACGCGCCAAATTTTCTTTGAAAACGTAAAAATTCCCGTCGATAACGTCTTGGGTGCCATCGGCAAAGGACATTTGATTGCTTTCAATGTCTTAAACGTAGGGCGTTTCAAATTGGGCGCTTTGTGCCTTGGTGGTGCAAAAGCGGTCGCAACGATGGGCGTAAAATATGCCAACGAGCGCCAACAATTTAAGGTATCGATTGCGTCTTTTGGCGCGATTCAGTACAAATTGGGTGAAATGGCGATTAAATTGTTCGTCGGTGATTCATCGCAATTCCGCATTTCAAATTTGATGCAAGAACACATTCACGCGTCGCTTGACGAGGGAAAATCTTACGCAGACGCGACTTTGGAAGCAGCGGAAGAATACTCAATTGAGTGTGCATTGATTAAATTCATCGGTTCCGAAGTATTGGATTACGTAGTTGATGAGAATCTTCAAATTCACGGCGGCATCGGTTTTTCGGAAGAATTGGGCGCTGCGCGGGCGTATCGCGACAGCCGTATCAATCGGATTTACGAAGGAACGAACGAAATTAACCGTCTTTTGGCGGTGGATATGTTGTTGAAAAAAGCCATGAAAGGCGACCTCGACATCGCAACACCCGCTTGGGCGGTGCAGAAAGAATTGGCGTCGATGCCGTCGATGGGTCGTCCCGATGGTGCGTATGGTGAAGAATATCAAGCGGTTAAAGATTTCAAAAAAATCATATTGATGGTTGCTGGCGGTGCCGTGAAGTTGCAAATGGATGGCAAATTGGATATGCGCAATGAGCAGGAAATCTTGATGAACGTGGCGGACATGATGGCGGAAACCTTCAACTGCGAATCGACTTTGCTACGGGTTCACAAACTCGCGGACATGAGCGACAAGAAGCAAGAGCAATCGGTTTATGACGCCCTTTTGCAGGTTCAAATGACCGATGCAACGGCGCGCATGGCGAAATGGGCAACCGATGCTTTGACGTCTTACGCCGAAGGTGATTTGCTCAAAACGTTCTTGATGGGTTTGAAACGCTTTACGAAATATCCACCTATCAACGTAAAAAAACAACGTCGGGTCGTTGCGCAAGCGATGATTGACGCAAACGAATACTGCTTCTAACAAAAGTAGAGTAATTTGATTTGACTGGGTTAAGCCGTTCCGATTGTCGGGACGGCTTTTTTTTATCTTTATACTGAGGGGTCCTTTTTTTTTGAAATTTTTAAATACATTTGGCGCGGTGTGAAGCAATCGGAGGCTCTAAAACCAACCGACTAAAAAACTAACCGACTCGATATATGGACATTAAAATATACATCGTTGCCTCGATTTTGTACGTCATTTTGCTCTTTTCAATTGCTTTTTTTACGGACAAAAGAGCAAAAAAAGGCAGTACATTCGCCTCAAATCCCTACTTCTACGCCCTCTCTCTCGCGGTGTACTGTACGGCTTGGACGTTCTACGGCTCGGTCGGAAAAGCGGCGCGGTCGGGGATGGGATTTTTGCCGATTTATTTTGGACCGACGATTTTCGCCCCACTTTGGCTCATCGTTCTGCGAAAAATGATTCTCATTTCAAAGAGTCAACGCATCACGTCGATTGCCGATTTTATCTCAAGTCGCTACGGGAAAAGCACGTTTTTGGGCGTCTTTGTCACGATAATTTCCATTTTTGGCATTGTTCCTTATATTTCTTTACAGCTCAAAGCAATAGCCGATAGCTTCGATTTGCTGGCCAATGCCACCAATCAACATATGCTTACGGCGCCAAACTGGGTAGTTGGGACGTCGCCATTTTTCTACACGACCGCCTTTTATGTTGCCTTGGCTTTGGCTATTTTTACCATCATTTTCGGCACACGACAGCTCGAACCCAATGAGCGTCACGAAGGGTTGGTCACTGCGATTGCGTTTGAATCACTTGTGAAATTAATTGCATTTATTGCGGCGGGAATTTTTGTTACTTACGGTATTTACGACGGTTTTGGCGACCTTTTTAGCAAGGCCGCCGCCAATCCTGCGACTGAGAAACTGTTGTATTTAGGAAAAGGCACGTCGTCGGCGAGCGAATGGTTTTGGTTGACTATCGTGTCGATGTGCGCGATTATTCTCCTGCCAAGACAATTTCACATCAGTGTTGTTGAGAACTCTAATCCGAGCCACGTGTCTAAAGCGATGTGGCTTTTCCCACTTTACTTGCTGATAATCAACGTGTTCGTGCTACCGATTGCGCTCGGCGGGATGATGCAATTCGGCGATTTGGGCTTAAACGCCGATAAATACGTCCTCGAATTGCCGCTCTTTTACCATCAAAACTTGTTGGCTTTACTCGTTTTTATCGGTGGTTTTTCGGCAGCAACGAGTATGGTAATTGTCGAAACGACGGCATTGAGTATTATGATTAGTAATCATTTGATTATGCCACCTTTGTTAACCAGTATCGCTCGACGGAGCAACGAAACGGCGGATTTCTCAAAATGGGTAATTGGTTCTCGCCGCATTAGCATTGTTATAATTTTGCTTTTAGCCTATATTTATGTTCAAACGATTGCCACGAATCGCGAATTGGTGTCGATTGGTTTGATTTCGTTTGTAGCGGTTTCCCAATTTGCCCCCTCAGTATTTGCGGGACTTTTTGTCAAAAAAGCGACGAAAATGGGCGCAATCGCGGGCCTTGTCGCTGGTTTTGTCGTGTGGAGCATCACTTTGCCGATTGCGAATTTGGCAGAATACAATATGATTCCAGATAAAATCTTGACCGAGGGTTATTTCGGACAGTCGTGGTTGCGCCCCTACGCTTTGTTTGGCTTGGAGGGTTTTGACCACATTTCTCACGCGGCTTTTTGGAGTTTATTGTTCAATATTTCAGCCTTCGTCGGCGTATCAATGTACTCTCGGCAGTCGCTTTTGGAGGCGTCGCAGGCTGATTTTTTCGTCAATATTAGCAAATATACTGAGGGGTCCTCCGAGCGGGAAATCCTGAACCGAGAAGCCACGATGGATGATTTAATGTTTTTAATGACCCGTTTTTTGGGCGAAGAGCGTGCGAAATTGGTTTTAAAAACCTATGAAATCGACAATAATGTGAGTATTGCGAAAGAAAAAAATGCGCAAGCTGATTTTATCACTTACGTCGAAACCAATCTGACGGGCGTGCTTGGCGCGTCTTCCGCGAAGATTTTATTGAGTTCGGTTGTAAAAGAAAATCCGATTAGTTTGGAAGAAATGTTGCGCGTTTTGGACCAAACGCAAGAGGTTTTGGTGGCCAATCAAGAATTGGAAAACCAACGTCAAGCCTTGGAAAAAACGACGGAACAACTCCGCACGGCGAACGATAAACTCCAAGAACTCGACCGTTTGAAAGCGGATTTTATTACAAATATCACGCATGAATTGCGAACGCCCATGACGTCTATTAAGTCGTTGTCAAAAATTTTGTTGGACAATAAAGACATGATTGAACCGAAACGCGATACATTTTTAGGTATCATCGTGAACGAAACGGAACGCATCACGCGGCTCATAAATCAAGTGCTGGATATTGAAAAAGTGGAATCTAATGCCTATCAGTGGCGCGATGAAACGGTTGATTTTACGGAACTGGCGGAAAAAGCGTACAACAGTTTTCTCCCAATTTTCTCCGAAAGAAAAATTGCCCATGATTTTTATCGAAGCAATAAAAACCTCATTGTTAAGGGCGATAGCGACAAATTGACGCAAGTCATCGTCAATTTGCTCTCAAATGCCTTGAAATTTACGAATACTGAGGGGGGGATTATTAACGTTTCGCTCACGCAAAATAACGAAAAGGCAATGTTGTGCATTCGAGACAATGGCTTGGGTATCGCGCCTGAAAAACAAATCACTATTTTTGATCGCTTTACACAAATTAATAATGCAACACTCGGAAAACCGACGGGTAGCGGCTTAGGATTGTTTATTTCAAAACAAATCATTGACCACCACAAAGGCGAGATTCGCGTGGAAAGCACGCTTGGCGAAGGAACGACGTTTGTTGTTGAGCTGCCATCTACTTAAATTGGGGTCATAGCGACCGTGAATGGAAGGTGACAAAACAAAAAAGCCTTGACAATCAACTGACTGTCAAGGCTTTATGTTTCAAATTAGTAGGGGCGACAGGATTCGAACCTGCGACCCCTTGGTCCCAAACCAAGTGCGCTACCAACTGCGCTACGCCCCTAACTTTTATGTCTTACACTGAAAATGGCGGTGAAGCCGGGATTCGAACCCGGGGTACAGTTACCCGTACGTCAGTTTAGCAAACTGGTGGTTTCAGCCACTCACCCACTTCACCATTTTCAATTTATTTGCCTCTGCTTCCAAAAGCGGTGCAAAGATAGAACCACATCGGAGAATTCCAAACATTTTAAAAAAAATATTATTATTTTCATTAAATTTGTGTAATTAATCAGTGCGTCAATCGTTTATAAAACATGAAAAATCTGTTTCTCTTTCTACTATTTAGTTGCCTTCTCGTGGCTTGCAATGGACAGGTTCCAACAAGTCGAGCGCATTGTCAAAACGCTGATTTTGACAGAAAAGTGGCCAATATGCTTAGTTTTTCCGTGAAAACGATAAGCCCAAGCGACTTAAAACGACAGGCGAATGTCTTGATTTTGGATGCCCGCGAGCGCTCAGAATACGATGTGAGCCACTTGCCGAATGCCGTTTTTATTGGTTATAATACTTTTGAGAAAAATGCCTTAGACGGTATTCCAAAGGATAAATCGATTGTGGTTTATTGTTCGATTGGTTATCGGAGCGAAAAGGTGGGTGAAAAACTGAAAAAAATGGGTTACGCCAAAGTCTTCAATCTGTACGGCAGCATTTTCGAGTGGCTCAATCAAGGCTATTCCGTTGTGGATAAAAATGGGCAACCGACAACGAAAGTGCATACTTACAATAAGGTGTGGTCGCGGTGGGTAGAGGACGGAAAAGCCGAAAAAGTCTGGTGAACTATCCTTGCTCTACCAATTTCATAAAATCGTCCTTGTACGTATCGCCGATTGGAATAATCACCTTCCCAATAAAAATGCGTTGTCGCTCCACCGAATCAATTTTATTGATGGACACCAACCACGATTTGTGGACGCGCAAAAACTGCGGCGACGGCAACATTTCTTCGATTTTTGACAAGGTCATTAGGCTCAAAATGCGCTCTTTGGGCGTGTGAATCGTGATGTAATTTTTCCCGCCTTCGATGAATAAAATATCCGCGTGCGGCACCCGCTGCAGTTTGTATTCTGTTTTTACGAATATAAAATCTTGCGCGATTTGAGGCGCTTCAATCGGTATAATTGCCTGATTTTCAGCGTTATACTGAGGGGTCCCCTGCTGCAAATTGTCTTGCACTTTTTGCACCGCTTTCAGAAATCTATCGAACGAAATGGGCTTCAATAAATAATCAACCACGCTGTATTCGTAGCCTTCAAGCGCGTATTGCGGATAGGCAGTTGTGAGAATTATTTTGCATTGGTTTTTCATCAATTGCATGAACTGTATGCCCGTCAAATCGGGCATTTGGATGTCCAAAAACAGCAATTGAATGTCGCCTTGTTGCGCCCGCACGAGGGCTTCAACGGCGTTCGTGGTGCTTAATTCCAACTGTAAAAACGGAATTTTAGCGGCGTGGCTTTCAATTACCCGCAAAGCAAGCGGCTCGTCGTCTAAGGCTAAGGCTTTGATTGTCATAATTCAATTTCAAGGTGCGATTCAAAAATATTTTTATCGTTACGAGCGGTCAATTTATGCTTATTTGGGTACAATAATTCCAAACGTCTTTCTACCGTTTTGACGCCAAAACCGCCAACTTCTTCTTTGTTTTTATTGTGAATTTTATTTTTAACGTCAAAAATCAACCGGTTTTCTGAAATATTGAGCGTCATACTGAGGGGGTACTTTTCGTCAAAAACATCGCCGTGTTTGAAAGCGTTTTCGACAAAAGAAATCAATAAAAGGGGCGCAATTTGTTGGTGATTCAATGCGCCAATTATTTTAAAATCAATAAAAGTTGTCCCGAAATAACGCAATTTTTGCAGGTCAATATAGCTTTTCAAATAAGCAATTTCCTTTTCTAACATAACCTTATCTGAGTTACTTTCGTAAAGCATATAACGCATCATATCAGATAGTTGCACAATAGCATCGGGCGTTTTATCGGGTTCCGAGAGCGACAAACCGTATAGATTGTTGAGCGTATTGAACAGAAAATGCGGATTGATTTGCGATTTTAAAAACGCCAATTCCATCGCATCTTTTTCTTTTGATAATGCCATTTTTAATTGTTCAGAGTTTAATGCGTCGATGAATAATTTAACCATAAATCCGAAAATAATAACCAAGCCATCTACAGTTGACCGTTCATTCAAAAAATGGATAAAATTACACTCTTTGTCATAACAAATACCCATTAAACGATTGACCCAATAATCTATAAAAATTGATAGGACAAACAAAGGCACTGCAATCGCAATAAAAAATAAAATAGGCTTTTTAACAAGAATTTTACGGCTTAACCAAATCGTGAAATAACACACGAACATCGCGTGAAAAAGAAACGCAAGCTCCTGTCCTTCCACCATTAATTGGAACCAATTCCAAACCGACGGGTGCTTGATAAATGCAAAGTCAATGGTGATATTGACGACATAAAAAACCGACCAGATCGCCGTATGAAACTTCCAAGATTTCGGATTCATTGTCTGAAAAATTTTAACAAAAATGATTCAATTCTACGGGGAATCAACGATTTATTCCACCAATTCCGCTATTTTGTACGCCAACGCCCGTTTTTATAGGCGCAACGGATTTGCGAATTTAATTAATTTAAAATGCCTTTTGGCGTCCAAAATTTGCCTGTTTGCCCATTTATTTTGCAGACTTTTTCTTCTTGTTTCACCTTTGTATCATCAAAAAACGAACGCCGTATTTGAAGGATTAAAAATCATTAAAAAATATTTCTCATTTAATTAAAATTCAATTGTCATGAAAAAAGCAGCTCTTTTAATCGTCTGCACATTGTGCGTATTTATGTTTTCAAATTGTGCAAAAAAAAGCACGATTAGTACGACTTCGGATTTGGAAACAAGCATCAAATCAGCCAGTAAAAACTCTTTGTTCGCAGGCTTTGCGGTTACGGTCGTAAAAAAAGACAAAATTTTGTATCAACAGGCATTTGGGCAAGCCGATGTTGCAAAAAATACGCCTTACACCAATCAAACGCTTCAACCGATTGCCTCGGTGAGCAAAACTTTTATCGGTGTGGCATTAATGAAAGCCGTTGAAAAAGGCTATTTCACGCTCGAAACACCCATTAATAACATCTTGCCTTTTGCGGTTAAAAATCCGAATTCACCGAATTCACCGATTACGATTCGACATTTGGCGACCCATACATCGGGCTTATTAGATGTTGAAAAAACGTACTATAAAAGCCACAGTATTTTAAGCGGTGAAAATACCACGACGGCAGAAGCCAAACGCATGATAAATGAGTTCGGCATTGCTGAAAATAGTACCGTTCTACCGCTAAAAGACTTCCTGAAAGCCTATTATACTGAGGGGTCCTCTTTGTACGATACAGGCAATTTTTACAAAGGCGAAGCGGGTGCGGCGTACAATTATTCTAATATTGGCGCATCTTTGGCAGCTTATTTAATCGAAGTTAAGTCGGGAAAAACGTTTGCGGCGTACTGCGATGATAATATTTTTAGACCCCTCAGTATGAACACGACAAGTTGGTTTTTGAAGGAAGAAAACCGTTCAAAAATGGCAAAATTGCATTGGATGCGCGAAAAACCACTGCCTTTTTACACCAATTCGTCTTATCCCGACGGCAGTTTGATTACCTCAAATGAAGATTTATCGAAATATTTTATCGAGATGATAAAAGGCTATTCGGGCGAATCCACGTTTTTAACAAAAGCGTCTTTCGATGAATTGTTTAAAAAACAATTTGAAGTTGGAAAAATGCCTTTAAATATGAATCCAAAGGAAGAAAATGCGGGTATTTTTTGGGTCTATTTCAAAAATGGACGTTTAGGACACACGGGCGGCGATTTTGGCGTCACGACGTTCATGGTTTTTAATCCCGATAGAAAAACGGGTTTTATCTTTTTAGCGAATAGCGAAGTGGAAAATTTAGAAGATGCGATACCCATTCAAAAGCAGTTACAAAGCGTTTTTAGTTCAATAAAAGAATTTGAAGCGAATAATTAACGGCGAACACGCGTAATCAATCTGTTTTTAAATAAAGTCCTTTAATCGGTTGACCAGCCGACTAAAGGACTTTTTAACTAACCGGCCACTTATTATGTCTTCTAAAAAAAATAGTTACATTTGTTCATCGAAAAATGAATGGCGTTTCGGCGCTTATTATCAAAAAATATCAAAGTAATTATGAGTGATTTTTTCAACAAATTGAAGAACGTTTTCATTGTCGAAGACCCAAACGCGCCTGCGACACAACAGAAAAATGACGCCCAAACAACGCCAAAATCGGCTTCGACGGCTGCGTCTGCGTCTTCGGCAAATTATACCCCCCCCTCAGTATCGACGCCGATTTCGTCGGGAAATGGACAAGTGAGCGACAAATTTTTTGGCGTTTTGGCAAAAGCCATGGAAACGGCAAATCAAGACGGATTCGACTATTTTGAGTTCAAACAAGCGCTCGCGAACCTCAAAAATGTGCCAATGGACGACGCAACGCGCTTCAAATCTGCTTTCGCCATGTCGCAAGCAATGGGTGTAACGGCCGATAAATTGGTCAATTCCGCCACTTTTTACTTGGATATTTTGAAAAATGAGCAAAACAAATTTGTCCAAGCGGCTGCCAATCAGCGACAATCACAAGTGGGTGATAAACAAGCGCAAGCCGACAATTTGGAAGCCGTTATGCGTCAAAAAGCCGAACAAATCAAGCAATTGACCGCTGAAATTGAGCAAAATAGAAAAGATGTGGACACCATCAAAACTGACATCACGCAAGCCGTCGTGAAAGTGGAACAAACAAGCCGCGATTTCGACGCGACTTATCAACTACTCGTCGGGCAAATCCAAGCCGATGTGAACAGCATGAAAAGTTATTTGAAATAATTTCAGATTCCAGATTTAAGCCGATTTTTTAAAAATTAAAACTTTAGAATTTTGACATGAAAAAATTAGCCATTCTACTCATTTTATGCGTTGGAACTGCCTCGATACTGAGGAGTCAAACGACGCCAATTTTTACGAAGATTTACGGCATTTTGCAAACAAAATGCGTGCAATGCCACTCGAATACCGCAAAATCAGGTGGACTCGATCTCGAAGGAAGCGGCATTGACAAGCCCGCAGAAGTCTTTAACAATCTCGTCGGCGTTGCGCCAACGAACGCAACGGCGGCGGCAAAAGGCTATAAACGCGTGTATGCAGGACGTCCCGACCGCTCGTTTTTGTTCCACAAAATCAACGGTACATTCGACACTTATTATCCCTCGCTTGGCACGGGCGAAGGCAGCGCGATGCCCAAAAGCGGCACCGCATTGACGTCGGTCGAGAAAGAATTTATCCGCCAATGGATGCTTTTTGGCGCCAATAAAACGGCCCTCGTTCCCGAAGAACGCATACGTGCTTTTTATGATACAGTTGGCCGTGCTTTGTCGGCTTTTGCCACACCGCCCGCCGCACCCGCCGCTGGTCAAGGCTTCCAAGTTCGGATGGGACCTTTCTTTTTGGCGCCGCAAGGACAGGCGGGCAATGAAGCTGAATATTTCCAAAAATACGAGGTAAATCTGCCCCAAGCCGTGGAAGTGAACCGAATTAACCACTTAATCGCCAATTCTTCGCACCATTTTATCACGTATAGTTACAACACGACCGCCGCGGCCGACGCCGTTGAAGCGGGTTTGCGCTTGAATGCTTACCACAATAATGTTAATTTGGTGGCGGCTGTACAAGAGGCAACGGATTTGAAATTGCCTGAGCGCACTGCCTTCAAATGGGCGAAGGACAGGACGATTGACTTGAATTCGCATTACATCAATTACTCATCTATGCACGTGTATAAAGCAGAAGCCTTCCTCAATTTTTATACGCAACCAAACGGCACGGCAAAGCAGGAAATGAAGGCGGATTTGATTGCAAATGGCGCTATTTACATTCCCAACAATAATCAGACGGTAAGTTTTGAAAAAACGACTAAAATTGGAACGGCTGGTAAAGGATTTATTTGGGCAATGACGGGTCACACGCATAAATACGGAACGGGTTATAAAATTTGGCAATCTAACACGGCGGGTACAAAAGGCACTTTGCTCTACGATGCGGGTTGTCCTGTGGGTGTGCCAGGTTGCCAAACGCCGATTTTTGATTATCAGCACATTCCGATGCGTTATTACGCGCCTTTTGTGCCGTTTAACAGCAATCCTGCCGTGATTCATCAAGCAACTTGGAAAAATAATGGTGCTACGCCCGTCATTTTTGGCGCGACTTCTTCGGACGAAATGATGGTCATGATTGCGATGTACGTGACCGATACGACGGGTTTGAGTGGCACTACTGCGTTAACGGATGCAAAAGAAATTGAAGATGTTCAAGTGGCACCGAACCCAATGAACGACCGCACGACTTTCTTTTTACCCCCCTCAGTATCGCGCGTGAAATTTACGCTTTTTGACGTTTTGGGGCGCATTGTTCAACAAAAAGAAGGGATTGCGATGCGCCAATTTGACGTTTTTCGCAAAGATTTGAAGTCTGGTTTATACCTTTATCGCCTTGAAGACGCGCAAGGACGTGTCAAAAACGGAAAGGTTTTTATGGAATAGTTCAGTTCTTCAATTTTATTAGAATTAACCGTTTTTCATTTATTTTATAAAAATTAATTATTTATGCTTGATATTATTAATGCTATTGCGATTGTTTTGTTTCTGATTGTTTTCGCCGTTTTTGCTTATTTTATTTATACGTTGGTGGAAAAATATTTGACCCAACAAAACAGCCTCAATAACATTCGAGCGGCCGAAATTCAGCAGCAACGGCTGCAAGCCACATTGTCACTAAGGTTGCAAGCCTACGAGCGTTTACTGCTATTGTGCGAGCGGATTTCGATTCCGAACCTTGTCGGAAGGCTGCGTACTGAGGGGGCTTCGGCGAGCGATTTGCGGATGGCGATGTTGATGGCCATCAATCAGGAGTTTGAACACAACGTGACGCAACAGATTTACGTCAGTGAAAAACTGTGGAAAATCATGCTCATGGCGCGCGATAACACGGCTAATTCACTCGATATTGTCGCGACAAAACTGGATAAATCGGCGACGGCAGAGGCATTTATTGGCAGTATGAGCGCATTTTTGAATGAGCAAAATGGTTCAGATTCTATCGCCATGGCGCAAAATGCGGTTCGCCAAGAAGCGGCGAGTTTGATTGTTTAACGTGGATTTCAAATCTTAGGATTTTAAATATAAAGAGTAATTAATTGATAATCAATGTTTTGCAAATAAAAAAATCCAACGTTTAACCGAGCGTTGGATTTTTTTACGTTTTTGTCGTTCAAAAACCCCAAAATACTGAGGGGTCCCTTTTTTCAAATTTTAAACTTAAACCGTGCAAGGATTAGAGCTTTTCCGCTTTTTCAAGTGAATAAATTAAGCGGTTGACGTCGGCACCATTTAGTTTCAAAATACCTTTCAAATAAACGGGTTCGCTCGTGTAAACAATCGGTTGTTTGGTCGATACTTCCATGACCGTTTCGGGGCCCGCACCGCCGCAAAAAAAGCACATACTGTACGGAAATGCCGAAAAAACGAAAGCAGATTGGCTTTTGTAACCGTCCGTCGGAATGATATAACCTTTAATCGTTACTTCTTTTCCTTCGAGTGCTTTCACCTCTTTTCCGAAAACGGGAACGTCAATTTTTAAGCCTAAAACCTCATCATATTCTTTTTTAAACGTAATTTTCGAGAGCGTTTTCCACGTATTGTCCCGTAAGGTTGATTGCGCAACGGCGGCAGTTGTTGTCAAAACAAGGGCAAAAAAAAGGATTTTTTTCATCGTAATTGATTGATTTATGACTTTTTAGAAAATATTTGATTGAAAAATTAGCCATTTTTATCTTGAAATGGCTCTTATACTGAGGGGTCTTTTTTCTACTGAATGACAAAAAAATTAGACGTCAATTAGACGTCAAAAGTTGTCGAGAGATACGGAGTTATCAAGCATCATCTCGGAACCAATCAGCGTACATGACATAATTATTAGCAATGCGTTCGATGGAATCTTTGAACAGGTCAACGCTAATCGGTTTCACTTTTTTGGCAGGCACACCCGCGTAAATAAAACCTGATTCTAAACGACTATTTTCTAAAACCACCGCACCCGCCGCGATTAAAACGTTGCTTTCAACGACCACATTGTCCATCACAATTGCGCCCATGCCGACCAAAACATTGTCGTGAATCGTGCAACCATGCACAATTGCGCGGTGTCCGACGCTCACATTGTTGCCCATAATTGTCGGATGTTTTTTATAGGTGCAGTGAATAATTGCGCCGTCTTGAATGTTCACCTTGTTGCCCATTCTAATAAAATGCACATCGCCGCGCACGACCGCCGTGAACCAAACGGAGCAATCGTCGCCCATTTCTACGTCACCAACGATGGTCGCATTTTCTGCCAAATAGCAGTTGTTGCCAAATCTTGGGGCAATACCATTCACGGGTTTTATCAGTGCCATTCACGTTTTTTTATAAAGATTAGACGGCAAAAGTAGGCGTTTAAAAGCGGTTTCGGGCAGTTGATGATTTAAAAACGTGTTAAAGTTTTAATCCCGTTATAATGGTACTTAAGACGTGAAAAAGCCGTTTTTTACTTAAAAATAAGTAAAAACGGCTTTTATACTGAGGGGTCCTTTTGTATTTTCCCCGTCAATAATTTGCCCATTTTAGACGAAGACCAACATATAATTTTTTTTATTGGAACTCTCGCTTAATTTTGCCGAACACACTTGCCTAACCCGCACGCAATCCCAACGCACTTCTTTTAAACTTTTCAATGAAAAAAAAATTTACAATTGCATTAAAAAAAAAACTAAACGACCAGTAATTATGGCTAAACGCATTTTTATTCTCAGCCTCGCCCTCGTTGCTTTTTGCAGCGCTCGGCTCACCGCGCAAGTCTCTTGCAGCCCAATTTTTCCGGGTGCGGATGACAATGTTACCCTCACTTTTAACGCCAACGAAGGCTCCGCGGGTTTGGCGAATTTCGCAGGAAACGTCTATGGACACTTCGGGGCCGTCATTGCGGGCGCAAGCTCAACGGCTTGGACAAACGTCGTCGGCACGTGGGCAACCGACGACCCGCGCACCAAAATGACGGCATTGGGCGGTGGTTTATACACCATTTCGTTCAATATTCGGACATTCTACAACATTCCGGCAGGCACACCGATTTACCGCATTGCCTGCGTTTTTCGCAACGTTGACGGTATGAAAGAAGGTAAAGCAGCGGGTGGAAGTGACATTTACTACGACATTATCCAGCCAGGCGCTTCTCTTCAAACGCGCATCGTTAGCCCCGCCGTGAGTGGTTGTCAATTGGTTCAAAATGGCGCGACAATCAGCGTGAAAGGTGCCGCTTCGCAAAACTCGACGCTCACTTTGACCGACAACGGCGTGCAAATCGCAACCGCTACGAACGCCAAAGAGTTGACAAAAGACATCATTGTCAACGGAATTGGCACGCGCACGGTTGTTTTTAAAGCCGTGAACGGCACGGCAGTTGACTCGCAATCTTTTGTTTATGTCGTACCGACGGCAACTCAAAATGTCGCTTTACCTGCGGGCATGGAGTTGGGTGCAAACGTCAATTCACGCGGTGACTCCGTGACTTTTGTCATGCACGCACCGAACAAAAACACCATTTTTGTCGTTGGCTCATTCAATAATTACACGACCGACAAGGCGTATCAGATGAATCGCGCGGACAGTGCGACGTGGTGGCTCAAGGTTGGCGGTTTTACGCCCAATCAAATTTATACCTATCAGTATTCCGTGGATTGCGCGGTGCGGGTTGCCGATGCGCTCAGTACATTGGTGCTTGACCCGAACAATGACAGTCGGATTCCTGCGTCAACTTACCCCAATCCGATTCCTTATCCATCAAAAACGACGGGTTTTGTGAGCGTTATTCAGCCGGGAAAACCAGCGTATAATTGGCGCGTCCCGAATTTTACGCGTCCAGAAAAGACGAATTTGGTGATTTATGAGTTACTAATGCGTGATTTTGTGGCAAAACACGATTTCCAAACCTTGATTGACACCATTCAATATTTGAAAAAATTGAACGTCAATGCCATCGAATTGATGCCCGTCAATGAGTACAGCAACAACGAAAGTTGGGGTTACAATCCGACGTTTCACAACGCTTTGGATAAATATTACGGCACGCCCGATAAGTTTAAAGAATTCATCGACGTTTGCCATCAAAACGGCATTGCGGTCATTATCGACGTGGTTTTTAACCACATTGACAACGGAACGCTCAGTGCTTTGTACCCTTTGAACAACAATCCGTGGCTCAACGCTTCGGCGCCGCATCCGTACAGCGTTTTTATTGATATGAATCACGAAAGTGCTTTGACAAAGGCTTATGTCAACCGTTGCTTGAAATATTGGTTGCAAGAATACCACATTGATGGCTACCGTTTTGACTTAGCAAAAGGCTTCACGCAGAGAACTTCCAACGAGAGTACGGCGGGCAATTATGACCAATCGCGGATTGATAATTTGAAAGTTTATCACCAAACCATTCAGCAAACGTCAGCAAACGCCTACACGATTTTAGAGCATTTCTGCACGGGTAGCGAGGAGTTAGTTTTGGCAAACGAAGGCATGATGTTGTGGAACAATATGGTTAACAATACCAACGAAGCGACTATGGGGTACACGGGCAATTCCCTCCGTGGTTTTTCCGCAAAATCGCGCGGTTGGAACACGGCAAACAGCGACAAAGCGGTTAGTTATCCTGAAAGCCACGATGAAGAGCGTTTGATGTATAAAAATTTGACTTTTGGTAACAGTTCAGGCAGTTATTCAACAAAAGATTTGGCAACTGCACTGCGTCGGCAAGAATTGGTAACGCCTTTTGTCTATGCCATTCCCGGTCCAAGAATGTTGTGGCAATTTGGTGAATTGGGTTACGAAATAAGCATTGCGCAAGGCGGACGGACGAGCAATAAGCCGATTAGATGGGATTATTTGACGGAGCCAAATCGTAAAAGATTGTACAATGTTACGAGCAATATGATTGGTTTGCGGACAACGCAACCGCTTTTCAAAACGACAACTTACGACGATACAGAGTTAAATTCGACCTATCAAAGAGTGTTTCATTTGAGTTCAACGGACTTGAATGCGACAATTGTGGGCAATTTCAACGTGGTTTCGGAGACTTTTGCCGCTAATTTTCAAAAAACGGGCAAGTGGTACGACTACATGACGGGCGACTCCATCAACGTGACAAATGTGGCGGCAACGCGGTCTTATTTGCCGGGCGAATACCACGTTTATTTGGACAAGCGCATCACACCGCCAGCGGGATTCCTCAGTGTTAACGTTGGAACGGCGGAATTCAAAGCGCAAGTGATGGATTTTCAAGTCTATCCGACCCCCTCAGTATCGGGGCGTTTTTTCATCGGTTATGCGCTTAGAAATGGTGGCGAATTGCAATACGATGTCTTCAATTTGCAAGGACAGTCTGTCGTGAATTCGGCTAAGAAAACCGTCGCGGCGGGGACGTATCAGGAAGAAATAACGACGCCTTTGTCGGCGGGCGTGTACTTTGTGCGCCTGTCCGTAAATGGAGCAACGGCAACGCAAAAGTTGATTGTGCAGTGATAAATTCACGGATTTAAGTCTCCGATACGTAAAAAACGAACGTCCGACACCTTGAAAAAGGGTCGGACGTTCGTCGTTTTTAGACATTATTTAGAAAAAGAGGACCCCTCAGTATATGGCGCTTTTTTTGATAAAATTGCTCAAATTAACGTCGGAAGTAGGTGTTCAACTTTCCAAAAGTTAAAAACTTTTGGAAAGTTTTTTGCATCAAGCATTCAATTAAAATCGAATATATTCCTGCGGATTCACCGCTTTTCCATCTTTCCACAACTCAAAATGCACGTGTGGACCCGACGAATGCTCACCCGTGTTGCCAATAATTGCAATCGCTTCACCGACTTTTACTTTGTCACCCGTTTTTTTCAAAAGGCTCGAATTGTGTTTATAAAACGAGACGACATTGTTGGAATGCTGAACCGCAATCGTGTTGCCCGTTTCCAAAGTCCAATCCGAAGCAATGACAAAACCGTCGGCAACGGCTTTGATGGCCGTGTTTTTTTGCGCCGAAATATCGACACCAAAATGCTTTTTATCCATCGAAAAACCCAAAAGCACTTCTCCGCTCACGGGCGATTGCAAAAACATACTCTCCAAACGGTCGTTTCTTCCACCAACTCTGATAGCTTTGCCCTCAATATCGGGTTTTACGTCTTTATTGTCGGCTGGAAAAATGTCGCCGCCGCCACTTGCGCGGATTTGCAACTCTTCCGCCGAGGGTGCTGTGTTAATCGTTGAGTCGGGACCTGATGAGGCAATGGGTTTCGGCACGTCTTTTTCTGTCTCCAATTGACCGACGAGGCGTTTGCTCAAATTTTTGATATAAATCTCGTTTGCCGCTTCTTTTTGTTCCAATGTTTCAACTTTGTCGTACAAATTGAACACCGCGCGCTCAGAACCATAACCTCCGTAACCGGGAATCAGTTTTTTCATTGGCGTAAAGGCAATCAACAACATTCCGAGCATCGTAAAGCCGACGAACAAAGCCGACAGCGCGACGTAAAAATTAAAAATGGATAATTTATAAGAACCGACCTCTTCAAACGTTTCATTGTTAAGTACCACGAGTCGGTAGTAAGTTTCACGCGCTTTTTCAACGAAAAACCGCAAACGTTTGACGCCATTTTCAATTCTGAGAACGACATCGCGCGCAGAAAAATGTTTTACTCTCTCAAGCAATGCCGCAAGTCGGCTCGGTTTATTTTCGGTGGACATTTTTTTGTTAAATTTTGACGAGAAAGAAATATTTTTGCCCGTTTTTTAGTCAAGTAGAAGATTCCAAGGATTCCAAGTTTCAGATTCCAAGAATTCCGAATTTGGAATCTTTGGAATCTGGAATCTTTGGAATTAAAAAAAAACACCCAATTGAGGGGTATAATCGATAAACAAGCGCGCCGACTTTTGTCTCACTAAATCAGAAGAACGATGACACGAATTAGAGCGATTTTATTTGAAGACAATAAGAACTATCAAAAAGAGCTAACGGCTTTTTTTGAAGCGTCGGACAAAGTGTTTTTGTCGGCTTGTTTCAACAACGCCGAAACGGCCGTGAAACAAGTACGGGATTTGAAACCCGATGTCGTGATTATGGACATCGAAATGCCCATTGTGTCGGGTATTGAAGCTTTGGAAGCCATCAAAAAAGTGATGCCGCAGACGAAGGTCTTGCTGTTGACGGGCATCGAAACGGACGATAAAATCTTTGCCGCGTTGTGTTTTGGTGCGTCGGGTTACGCCTTGAAGACGGACGAAGACGGCATTGAACGCGCCGTGGAAGACGTGTACAAAGGCGGGAGTTATTTCTCTCCCTCGGTAGCGGCGCGCGTGATTCGGCTGTTTCAAAGCCATTTTATCCGCACACAACCCCATTATGTCGAGTTGACACCAAAGGAAACGGAGGTTTTGACGGACATGGTGGAAGGTTTGAAATCGAAAGAAATTGCTAAAAAACGTTTCATCGCTTTCGACACGGTGCGCGGTCATGTGAAAGAAATTTATGTCAAACTTCACGTCAATTCAGCACAGGCGGCGGTGCGGGAGGCGATTTTGAGGGGGATTGTTTAATTTTTAAAAACTTATAAAAAAATGGCAAAACAAATCAAAAAAGCAACGGTTGTTGCAACGCAAAGGAATGCCTCTTCATCTGAAAAATTGGAAATGAAGCCTGAAGACTTCAACAAGGTAGCGGTACGTTCCAATTTGAACAAGGCAAGTGTAGTTCTTGGTGATGATTATGTTAGCGAGGCAGTAGTTGTAGCTTCTAACATCAAAAAGGTTATTGTTTTAGAATCAAACCAAAAAATACGGGTTGATAATTATTGGGGAAAACCACCATCAAGCACTAAAAATGAAGCAGAAGTCATTCATTACTTAAAAAATCGGCGGCGCTATTTCCCCATTGATTTTTTCAAATTAGACCAGTTGTTTTTAGCTTCACCAACTCGCGAAGTTGTTTTGAAGGTTATTAACATCAATGACAAATCGAGCGTGGAATTAGAATGGCTTAGTTATACTGGTCAAACGCTCGCACCCTCAAAAAACGAACTATACGTCGTATTACCCAAAGAGGCATACGGAAATGATAACGTTTTCACCGTCGGTGGTGTTGAAATAGATGGTATGCGCTATAATGTCAACGCCCAAATTATGTGTGCTGTCATTGGCGCAGATAGAGTAGTTGAAAGAAATGCTGAAACGGGTATTGCCACAGACGATAGCGGTGTTAAGTATTCTATTTTTGTCGGTACTTCTTCTGCGATTTTTACGAGTTCCAAAACTTATGATAGTCTTAAAACTTCATTACAATCTGGTGGTGGTGCTGGAGGTACAGTAGAACTGCCTTAAAGCTATGGATTACAATCAATTGCGCATTTATGCAGCACAAATAGCAACTGGGGCAATAGTAATTCCCTTGGTTATGGCTTTATTCCGTTGGCAGCAACTGAATAAAGCCTTAGCTATTTATTTTTATTTCTGTCTTGTTACATTTATTCTCGACCTTACAGAAATGACTTTTATATGGTCTGTAAAGCATTATAAAGACTTTTTTGTACCAATTCTTAATGCCTATCACATTAAGAACACTAATTTTCTACGTATCTTCTTTGACATTAAAAACTTCATTTTTATTGGCTTATTTTACAAAACGGTCTTATCAAGAAAGTGGCAAAAAGAATGGGTTTGGCGCATATCTTTGATACTTATTTTGATAGTTTGCATCAATTACTGTTGCGTGCAAGGCCCGCATTATGCCGCAGGTTTTAATACGGTCGTTGATATTATTTGGAGTCTTGTTTTACCACTCATCGCTATGCAGTACGAATTCAATCGGGATACATTAGTGCTAATCAAACGCAATCCTTATTTTTGGATAAATTTGGCTCTAATCACTATGGGCGTATTGAGTCTTTTCTTTTATCTTGTAAGTGATAAATTACAAGCGACTGATCCTAATAATCTTTTAGCCAAATTGGCGATTGCCAAAAATGGCGTCTATATTCTAAGTCTATGTTTTGTGACTATAGGCTTTTATCACGTTCGTTATACGAAGTATTTGCCATTAAAATAATGAAAAGAGCATAAGGTTTTCCAAAGCCGTTCCGACACCCTCGGAACGGCTTTTTTTTTATGCCCTTTCATTGCCCTTCACTTCTTAATTTTTAATTTTTAATTTAAAAAAGGACCCCTCAGTATAAAACCCCCAAATGGGTATTGTGGCGCTAAAAACAGGTCTTTAACTTTGTAACATAAAAGAAAGTAATTTATAAAAGCGGACTTGTCAACGCTGTATAACCCCAAAATAGTTCCAAACAACAAATTATGGACCCCTCAGTATTGAGGGCATTTTTTCACCCATTTCCGTTAATTCTCTAAAAAAAAGCTACAATGAAAAAATTGACCGCTTGGAAACCCACACAGTTTTAATCCTTAATTTTTATGCTTGATGATGCCCTTTCAGTAGCTGAAAGTTCTTTTTGACCCTGAGATACTGAGGGGGCTTTTGTAACGTCTTCAACCCTAATTTTTTAACTATCCAAATCCACAACACCATGTTAATCTTATTGAAAAGAACCCCAATGATGCCCTACATTTTGGGCGCTATTGTCGCTTTTGCGCTGTCTTTTACGGCTATTTCTTGCAAACAGAAAGAAGCAGAAACCGTCGTTCCCGCGTGTTTGACCTGCGACCGCGACAAAATAACTGGCACTTACACCATTTCAAAAGGCTGCACGCTTTTGGGCATCGACGTAGGTGATTTCTCAAACATCACGGCGGGTTCGGCAAACAACGCCATCGTCATTGACGGCAACATCAACGCAACCGTAAGCGGTTCAAGTTTTACAATTGTCAAACAAACCATCAGCGGCGTTGTCTTGTCGGGAAGCGGCGCCTTGAGCGGTAAAGTCCTAACGATGACGCTTACGTTGACGCAAGGCACGTCAAGTTCAAGTTGTAATTTGACTTTTGATAAGCAATAAGCGGCGTTTCTACACGGAATAGCGGCGTTTCTACACGGAATAGCGGCGTTTCTACACGGAATAGCGACTATTTTACAAAGGTCAAGATTGGGCAATTTTTCAAAAAGTTGTCCAATCTAAACCGCCAAAGGACCCCTCAGTATAAACGCCTTTTTTTTCAAAATAAGCCGTCAAACACTTAATTGTTCTGCAAAAGCGCTCACGGGCGCGTTTTTTTTATTCACTTTTAACTGTTTTTATCATGAAAAATATTTCCCTTGTTTTGGTTTTGATGGGTTTAGGATTGTCTAATCTAACGGTTGCTCAAGGCGATGTCTTTTTATCGGGTTATTCCGTCAATAGTTTGGTGCGCGTCAACAACGACGTTATCCTTGCGGGAACGGACAAAGGGCTTTGGCGCTACACAAACGGTCAATGGGCGGTCGTACCTAATTTAAGCACGTACATCATCAATGACATCGCGATTGGTGCCAATAAAAACGTGTGGATTGCCACAAACGGTCGAAAAGTAAGTGGTGCCAACACGACGTATTCCGCAAACGGCGGCGTGTTTCTGTTGGAGACACCGCTTAGTAATGACACGATTAGTTGGGGGTCTATTGACGGTAGTCTCGGCGGACTTACTTCTCGAAACGTGACGGGTATTGAATTGGACGCGGCACAAAATATTTGGACTTCTCATTCTTATCACAATAAATCTGCAACAAGTGCAGTGCGCATTAACGGCGGACTTTCGTATAGAAAATTTAATACAAATTATACCCCCCTCAGTACAAGAACAGCTTTTGAGCAAAAAAACGGTGCTTTACCTGATACAACGCCGTGTTTTCCGCGACTCATGGAAACTTTAGGCAATGGTGCTGATACGACTGTTTGGACTTCTATACGTAAGTTTTTTATTACAACTCCATGTAGTATAGATACAACAAATATACTGTACCGATTTGATAAGCAGGGCAATCCGAACGGCTACATAGATTATACCTTTTTTCCTGTGGGTTCAAGTACAAGAGCATTGCTAAAGAGCAAAAATGCCTTTGTTCGAGCTATTTATACGGATAAAAATAAAAATACGTGGTTTGGGTTTAGCAATCTAATGCCAAGTGATACGTCGCGCGGGATTTTGATTCGGAAGTTTGATGGGACGTGGGTACACATACCACGCTCACGATTTCCAATAGCCGCGTCTGTCATGAGGAACGCTATTGGAGAAGACGTTAACGGAAAAATATTAATCGGAACTGATAAAGGTCTTCTAATTTACAAAATCACAACTGATTTTATAAATCCAGACTTATATTCAGTAACTGATACAACAGGAAGCAGTTTAACGTCAGCACGCGTACAGTCCGTTTTTTTTAACGCCGTTGATACGTTTAATTATGTTGGAACAGATGTCGGCGGTTTTAAAGTAAAAAAAACAAAAACTGTCTGGTGGGGCATTGTCAATGATGTTAGAGTTGGCATTGAAAGCGGTGGCGTAGGCATAAAAGCCGTTGATTCAGTGCGCGTTTATCTTTACAATATTAACAGCCCGAGTATCACGCTTGATTCTACTTACACCAATTTATTAGGACAATTTAAATTTGATAATTATGATTCAAAAGCTGTCAATAAATGGGGATTAAGAATTAAAAAGGCAGGTACATTGATTGTTCTAAACCAAAACTACAATTCAGACAATTGCTATTCAGAAGCGTGTGTACTGAATATGCCTTTCACATTGTACACTCAAGTTAAAGACATTGTAAATTCTTTAGAAAATACGACCATTCATAGGCCCATTTTAGGTTCTGCAAGCGAAACGATTACGGCTTATAATTCGGAAGACGTAAAAGTGATTTTAGCTGATTGGTCGGTTGTTTCAACGATGGCTAAAGAGGAAAAAATTACAAGTGCATTGTCGCGCTTATTGTTAATGCATAAAGTTTTAACGGATTATTTTCCTCAATTTGATTCCTTAAATGTGAAAGCAGTTGAAGGTTTCGACAATACCCTTTTAGCGACTGCTTCTTATTTAGATATTTGGAAAAAGTTGGTAGAATATGCTAAGAAAGTACCCGTTGTGGAACCAATAATTACGTTGATTTCAAGAAGTTTTGGCTTAGAAAAATTAGGACTTCAAACGACCGTCGTGTACATAATAGCTGTTAAAAGAGTCATACTTGCAGTAGAAAGAATTAAAATTATTAATCCTTTGTACGATAAGTTTATTCCGTCTCTTTCTGCCGGAATAGACAAAGCGTTTACCAAATATGCACTTCAAGACAATTTGAAAAGCAGCATAGACAACAGTGTTCTCAAGACGATTACGCAAGTTTTAGATGATAATGTATTGATTAATTATTATTTGGATAAAACGCAAAAACAGAAAAATAAATCAATGAGTGCTTTACAGGAACTCAACACGCCTACTGTTAATCTTAATATTTGGAACGCCGCAGTTAAAGATATTGAGGATAGTAAAAAAAGCGTTGATGAAACGCGCGCGCGCATCGAAACAGATTTGTTGATTGCGGACGTTGCAAGTGCGTTTAAAAAACGTATAGAATATGCGGAAATAGCGGCTATAGCCTTATCACCCGTTAATCCGCCTGCAGCAGCAACGGCTGCCAGCTTCTTGAAAATTGCAAAAACGATTGCCAAAGCAACAGAATTAGTTGCTTATTTGCTTGAAACGTATAACAGCATCAGTGGCATATATGAAGTGACGCCTAAAGCAGTCACTACAATTGATAAAGCGCAAGCGCAATTGAGAATTCCCGAAGTTTGTATGGATTGCAACGCTTTTTCTATTCAATCCATTAATGCTTTAAAAGCGGATTTAGCAAACCAAGTTAACGCTTACAATGATTTACTCAAACGGGCACAAACAAATATTAGAGTAGGACAAATAGGTAATGCTTTAAAAATGGTCGATAGCATTCAAGTATCAGACAGCTTGTTGTCAAAACGTAGCCAAGACGTATTGCATATTTTTGATGCTGCTTATTCGGGTGTTACGCAACCCGGATTTGATAGCATTTATTTAAAAGGTACAGTCAAAATAACTTTTAGTGGCATTGATAGATTGGGCATACAATCGTTACTTTTGGGTTTAATGTTCCAACCTTACGACACGTTATTGCAACGGAATTTTATCGACTATGCAGATTCAATCATTACTTTGAATAATCAAATTATACCCGAAGTTGAGTCAATGGGTCTGCGTTTCAACGGCATTAAAACGTCTGCGTACATTTCTGTTAGCAGTATTGACCTGCCGAGAAGGTTAAAGCCGTCAACGTCATTTAGGAGTAAAATTAAAATAAAAAACTTTGGACTAACGGCAACATCTGGTTTGTACGCGAAAATAATATGTGACAAACCGCTTAGGAGCAATATAGATTCCGTTTTTATCGGAAGACTTGACAGCATGAAAGAGGACAGCTTTTATATAACGTTCATTGCACCCAGTCAAAATGATACAATCGTCACTTTTTCCGTTAACTTTTACGCTGATAGGACGCTTGCTGATAATTATAATTCTGGCGTATTAATTAAAGATGAACAAAATACAGGATTAAAAGACATTCAATTAAACGACTATTTCACGGTATCTCCCAATCCCACAACCGCCAAAATCACCCTAAAACAAACAAAC
>JAYUKJ010000969.1:0-2055 GCA_043764555.1 Saprospiraceae bacterium | reverse complement strand
AAGTGGGCGCGCAACATCGCTTCGGAAGTTGCCGCACAAACTGCTTTGCGTCAGCCCGAACGCCGCACCGAAGTCGTTGATTGGTTCAAAAAAGTTATGCAGACGCATTTAGACCAAGCCGATAATGACGGACTGATTGATAATGTTGTCTTAGGTTCGTTGGTTTCTGATAGCCTTCATTTCAGTGGCATTGAATTAGAACCCCAAATTACCGCCTTGTTTGAAAAAGGTTGGGTTTCCGATAGAATTTGCGGCACTTTGGAAGAAGTCATCCAGAAATTACAAGAACCTATTTACAAGTATAGGCGCGTAAATCCGTTGCCCGCATCTATTTATGAAATGTACACCCATGAATTCAGCGACGAAATTGAGAATACAGCCGCTCAAAAACTGCTTGAAAAAGAGTATTTGGACTCAACAAACGACCCTTACAATGACTTTTTAATAAATAAATCGTTGTCAAACATGATTAAAGAAAAAATGGCAGCTAAATCCAGTGACTACGACGACAGCTACTACGCACCGCCGCAAGAAACCATCAAACGCGTCGAGCCAAAAGTCGGACGCAACGACCCTTGTCCGTGCGGAAGTGGGAAAAAATATAAAAAATGTCATGGCGCGTAGGCTGTGAAGGCCCCCTCAGTATAAAACGTCAAAAAGCGTTAAAATCACGTGGTTTTAAGGCTTTTTGACGTTTTTCTACCGTAGAAATTAGAACAAACCCCATTTATTATTACCTTCGATTTATTAAAAAATGACGCCACTTTTAGAATGTCCATCAAATTTTAACGCCTAATTTTTAATTTTTAATTTTTAATTCAATAAAAATGAACCGTCGCCTCGCTTTGAAAACTATGACCACAACCGCCGCCACCGCTTTCGTTTCGGAAAGTTTGACAACTCGGCTTGATGCCACAAATGCCGCTTTGGACGTTGTAACCGCTGGCAAAATCAATCATTCGGCGTGCCGTTGGTGCTACGGCACAATTCCGTTGGATGAACTCTGCAAACGTGGAAAGGAAATTGGACTCAGCGCCATTGACCTTTTGAAACCCGAAGAATGGGCAACGGCTGCCAAATACGGCTTGCAATCTTCGATGGGTTCAACCGTGCCGAATGACAGTTTTATGATTAAAAAAGGCTTTAATCGCCTCGAAAACCATAAAATATTGGTAGAATATTACGAAAATATGATTCCTCAAGCTGCCAAAGCTGGTTTGAAAACCATCATTTGCTTTTCGGGAAATCGGGAAGGCTTATCAGATGTTCAAGGCTTGGCAAACTGCGCGGTGGGCTTAAAACAACTCATGAAAACCGCAGAAAAGAACAATATCACGCTTTGCATGGAGTTATTGAATTCAAAAATTGACCACAAAGATTACCAATGCGACCGCACAGATTGGGGTGCTGCCTTGGTAAAATCAATCGGTTCCACGGGTTTTAGCTTGTTGTATGACATTTATCATATGCAAATTATGGAAGGTGACGTCATTCGGACGATTAAAGAATATGCGCCATATATCGCGCATTATCACACGGGCGGCGTGCCAGGACGCAATGAAATTGACGACTCGCAGGAACTTTACTATCCTGCTATCATGAAGGCGATTGCCGACACGGGTTACAAAGCCTTCGTCGGTCAAGAGTTTATTCCAAAAAATACGGATAAATTGGCGTCATTGGATAAATGCGTCAAAATTTGCAATATTTAGACTTCATTAAGTTTGTTACATTTACTACGTAACAAATAGGTAACACTAAAAGCCATTCCGAAATTCTTCGGAATGGCTTTTCCCGAAAAAGAATCGGGATGTCGTAAGGACGTCACATACTGAGGGGTCCTATTTTTTTAGAAATTCAATCATCAAAATCCAATAACCCTTCAAAAATATCATCGACGACAATTGAAAAATTTTCAAAAATACCCACTCGAATCGTATCCGTTGCGACGTAAGGGCGTGTGTCGGGAACATATTTCCCATGTTCATTGAGCCGAAAAACGTTGACAAATCTTTCCACAATACTTACTATCCAATATTCTTTCACGCCCGATTC
>JAYUKJ010000968.1:0-2056 GCA_043764555.1 Saprospiraceae bacterium | reverse complement strand
TGGCAGACGGCGTGACAACACGGTGCTTTGTGGAAGACGGCGACACGGTCGTTATCCGAGGATTTGCGGAGCGAAACGGCGTTAGAATTGATTTTGGCGAAGTGAGAACGACGGTTTTGGCGGCTAAAATTTAGTTTTTTAGCCATTGTAAGGACGTTATATACTGAGGGGTCCTTTTTTGTAGTTTTTAAAATCGCAATTATCGGTTAATTATCGCAGCCAATACTTGGCGCGGGTTTAAAACCCTGTCCATTATCCACATCTTTTATTAGCATTAAATCACCCATTCCCGAAGGGAATTTATGTTTATAGGAACAATAAGTAAGATAGTTTCCAAAATCCCGAAGGGATTGTATGTCTTTACGCGCTATTTTTACATATAATCCCTTCGGGATTTTGGCAATCGCCTTGTATTGTTGTCCTATAAACATAAATTCCCTTCGGGAATAATCATAAATAAAAGATGTGGGTACTGGACAGGGTTTAAAACCCGCGCCAAGTTGTAAATAATTGATTTTGAATGACTTTAAAACGATTTTATAGATTGCTATAAAAAAGCAATGATTCTAAAAAATGATTATCTTTGCAAATCTGGAGTTCAATTCCATATTTGCAAAAATGATAGAAAGACAAGCCACCGCCAAAGTGCTGCAATTGGCACAACAATTCCGAGCCGTACTCATCATGGGACCGCGTCAAAGTGGTAAAACGACTTTGGCAAAAATGACTTTTCCCGACAAGCCTTATGCTTCGTTGGAGACACCTACTACGCGGCAATTTGCGATGGAAGACCCCGTACAATTCCTTGCACAATTCCCAAATGGGGCAATTTTGGATGAAATTCAACGTGTTCCGTCCTTATTATCGTGGTTGCAACAAAATTTGGACGATACGCCGACCGTGAGAGGCAAGTTCATTTTGACGGGTTCCAACAATTTTTTATTGCTTGAAAGCATTACCCAAACGCTCGCGGGTCGCGTCGGGCATCTTGAATTATTGCCCTTTTCAATTGGTGAATTATCGGCTTTGCCAAAGGCATTGGAAGACGTAAATCACTTAATTTGGTCGGGCAGCTATCCGCCTGTTCAAGCCGACTGCATTACGCCGAACGATTGGTTTGCGTCCTACACTCGGACGTATATTGAGCGAGATGTGCGTCAAATAAAAAATATTGGTAACTTATTACTTTTTGAACGCTTCCTTTCGCTTTGCGCGGGGCGCGTTGGACAAGAAATAAATTTTACGCAGTTGAGCAACGACGTAGGTGTTGACGTTAAAACAATTCAATCGTGGATGGGGATTTTGCAGGCAAGTTATATTGTCTATTTACTGCCGCCTTTTTTCCAAAATTTCAATAAAAGATTGACAAAAACACCGAAATTGTACTTCTACGATACGGGTTTAGCGTGTCATTTATTGCGGATTACCGACCCTAATTTACTGGTTCAACACCCTTTCAAAGGCGCGTTATTTGAGAATTTAATGGTGACTGAATTGCTTAAAAACCGCTTCAATCAAGGGCAACGGTCCAATCTTTACTTTTGGCGCGAATCATCAGGACACGAAATTGATGTTTTGATTGATGAAGGATTGCAGCAAATCCCAATTGAAATCAAAAGTGGTCAAACGATTAACAGCGATTGGTTGAAAGGATTGAAATATTGGCAGACTTTAACCAAACAAACGTCGGGAAATAGCTACGTTATTTATGGCGGCGATGAGACTCAAAACCGTAGCGATGGGTTTGTTATTATAGGTTGGAAATCTATTTCAAGGTTGTAAGTCTTTAGAAAAATAATTTGTAAGATATTGATTTTCAGTTTTTTAGGCTCTTACACTGAGGGGGCCTTTTTTCTTAGAATTAGAATTTGTAGGATTTATAAGGACAAAAAAAAGCAGCAACGCTCCGAAGAACGCCGCCGCCACTGTAACACAAAACTTATGTAAGCAAATATTTTTACCTTTTAACGTCGGCGAGGTTTAAAACCTCGCCGACGTTTGTGGTTTATTTAGAAGGTGTGAAGAAGTCCGTCATAATTTGACCTTCGGCACTGCC
>JAYUKJ010000967.1:0-2059 GCA_043764555.1 Saprospiraceae bacterium | reverse complement strand
AGTTGAGTGAAAAACTTAATTTCCAAAGCGGGGTTACATTTCCAGTCGCTTTTCAAACCAGCCCTTCTGCTATTTTCGAAAATATTTATCCGGGAATGCTTCACGCTGGCTTTAACTACAAGACTTCTGAAAAAAGTACCTTGTTTGCAAAATCATTGGTCGGTGGAGGACTCGGTGGCAACGGGGATACCCAAAAACTCGGATGGTCATTACAAGGCGGTATGCGCTTCAACTTCGGTAAAAAATCTACGCCTTCCTTCGTAGAACCTACTTTCTAAGAGTAGCTGTACGAACATCAGCAATCATTTTGTGCATCGTATCGTAAAAACATTCATTCAGGTACTATCTAATGTACCGCTTTCTAACAAATTTTTAAAAAAATAAAAATGAAAAAAATAGTCCTTGCAATGGTCATCATTGCTACAGCAACCCGTGTGTTTTCACAAGAAGTTACCCCTAAACCGCCCAAAGTTGGTTGGTTTCTCACGCCAGAAATTGGCGCTATGTTCTTAGACGGCAGTGTCGGCAAAACGTTTGGTTTCTCAGGCGGCGTGAGGGTTTGGAAAAATCGCCTCAAATTGGGCATGATGGCTTATGGTCGCCCCGGTCCTGCGAATGCCGCAACTATTGATGCCAAACTTCAAACGGGCGTGACCTACAAAGGGCAATCTACTGTAAAATTAAGAGCTGATTGGGGCACGTTCGGTGGTATGATAGCGCCGACATTCAAAATCAAGAACATTGAAGTGGATATACCCATCAGTTTTGGCGCGGGTATCGGGGGTTTTTACCTCTTTGACGAAGACCGCAAAACACCCGATGGCGCACGGGTGAGTGTGTGGGAAGATAAACTTTTCAAAGGTGAAGATGCTTCTGCGGGTGGTTTGACAGAGTTTGGTGTGCGGGCTTTTTTCCCAACAAAAGTAAAAGGAATGACCATCGGTGCGGGTCTTCATTACACCTTGATAAGTGGTTGGAAAACGTATGGTGACCCAACGGGCGACTATTTTAACAATAAGCTGAGAGCAACTTTGGTCATAAATTTTGGGTCATATTAAAGCGTTTAAATGGTTGATTTTGCTCATTTCAAACACTTTTCCAGATGGCGTGAGCAGGATTTTTTATCAAACCTTTCCAAAAATGATACATTTTTGGAAAGGTTTATCAAATTGAAAATCATAAAAAAACTTTGCATGAAATTTATCCTTCAATTCCTAATGAGTGGGATTTTAATATCCCTAACCGTCGTTGCTTCTGCCCAAAACGATAACAATTTCACAATAAAAGGCATTGTAAAAAACGCCGTAACAAATGTTCCAATTCAAGGAGCGTACATTAGAATTCTTTCAAGAAAAAATGCCGAGAGTACCACCGATTCTACGGGTCTGTTTTTCTACAATTTGCCATTGGGTAAATATGATATTGAGGTAACCCACGTCGGTTTCAATAAGAAAAAGATGTCCGTAAATCTCAATAAAAAAAGCGTTATTGAGGTCAATTTAACGCCACAAGAGATTGAATTAGAATCGTTTACGGTAAAAGCGACCACCAATAAAACGCGGGTCGAATCGGCTCAAATGGGAACGGAAACGATTGATAGAAAAATGGCACTTTTGATACCCGCTATCCTCGGAGAAGTGGATATTATCAAGGTGTTGCAACTCAAACCGGGCGTCAAAAACAGTGGCGAAGGGACAAGCGGCATCAGCGTTCGCGGCGGCGGAACCGACCAAAATCTGTTCCTAATTGACGGCACAACGGTGTATAATCCGAACCATTTATTCGGTTTTTTTAGCACATTTAATATTGATGCCATTAAAGATGTGCAGTTGTACAAAGCCAGTTTCCCCGCCGAATTTAGTGGGCGATTGTCCTCGGTTGTGGATGTAAACACGATGAAAGGGGCGGATTCTGCGTTTTCAATCAGTGGCGGCATCGGTTTGATTGCGTCAAGATTGAATATTCAAGGCAATTTGTTGAAAAAAAATCAAACTAAAAAGCTCACTTACAACGTTGCCGCCCGACGGACTTATGCCGATGTTTTCACAGGCTTAATCAA
>JAYUKJ010000966.1:0-2063 GCA_043764555.1 Saprospiraceae bacterium | reverse complement strand
AAATCTATGGTTATCTTTACTCCGTACTATTTCTTTTTTCCAAAACTAAACGAACATCTACAAGTATGAAACAAACGGATAACTACGAGCATTACCGTCCCTATTTAGCCCAACTATTCGGCAATATTACGGATGAGCAACTGAAACAAGTGTTTTCAATTGCGGAAGTGCGGCATTTTGACGCAGGACAATACATTTTTCAAGAAGGCGACGTCGAAAATGCTTTGTGCATTGTCCTATCGGGACGTTTGCGGGCATTGCACCAAACGGAGCATGAGCAGCAAGTTTTGGGGGATATTGCGGCAGGTGAACCCGTCGGTGAACTCGCCCTTTTTACCAAAGAACCCCGCAGTGCCTCGGTTGTGGCGATTCGAAAATCAACGATTTTGGAGATTGATGAAGCCGATTATGACGCTTTGACCCGTCAATATCCGCATTTTGCGTTCACATTGACCCAATTTGTCATTAACCGATTGAAGCGCAATGCTTTTCAGCAACGCATTGGTGCTGCACCGAAAAACATCGCCGTTATCAAGCTGCAACCCGACCATGATTTTGGGCAATGGACGGATGATATGAAGCGCGAATTGGGAATTATGGGAACACCCATAAATGTCTATTACCCTGATAATCAAGCGGTTGACAATCCAAACGCGGTATTTGAAGACATGGAAAACAGCGCGGGCATCAACATCCTCGTCTGCGATGATGCCCATCCCGATTGGGCGAAACAGTGCCTGATGTATTGCGATTTGGTGATTGTTGCCACCGAATTTGATGCGCCAAATGCCCTTTGTCCGATTGAAGAACATCTGAATCTCTACGCCGACAATATCCTCAATAAAAAAATCTATTTATTGCTTTTGCATCCCGAAAATGCGCCGCAACCAAGTCAGACCCGTCGTTGGTTTGACGGTCGAAAGTTCGATTTGCATTTGCACATTCGCGCCAAAACGCCCAAAGATATTCGGCGGTTTTGTCGCATCCTCACGCATAAAGCCGTGGGATTGGTACTCGGCGGCGGCGGTGCGAAAGGTTTTGCCCACGTCGGTGTGGCAAAAGCGATGATGGAATCGGGCATTGAATTCGATTTTGTGGGCGGTACGAGCGCGGGTGCTTTATACGGCATTGGTTTGACGATTACGGATTTTGATATACCCAAAGTCACGCATTTGTGCCAACAAGGAGCAGAACGTAAAGTGACGTCTAACGACTATAATTTGCCGTTTTTGTCCTTAATGACGGGAAAAAAAATGCGGGCGTACTTAAAAGAAATACTCGGTGAGGCACACCTTGAAGATATTTGGGTGAACACGTATTGTATTTCCACCAATTACTCAACTGCCACCATAAAAGTGCATGAAACAGGCTTGGCAAGGCTGCAAATCGAAGCGAGTATTGCCATTCCGGGCGTTTTTCCACCCGTGATTATTGACCGACATTTGCACGTTGACGGCGGTGTTATGGACAATTTGCCCATCGAAGCGATGTATCAAAAACCCGTTAGCCATGTGATTGCGATTTCATTGTCTGCACAAGCGCATCATTTGGTGGACATCAAGACTGTCCCGTCGGCATGGGAACTATTGGTAAATAAATTTACCAAAAAGCATCGGTATCGCTTGCCCAAAATGCCCGCTTTATTGATTAATTCGTTGACCTTAAACAGTGTGCAAAAACAGGCAATTACTAAATCACAAGTGGCTATCTATTTGGAAATGGATTTACAGAAATTCGGTTTTCTCGATTGGTCAAAATGGGAAGAATTGATTGAGAAAGGATACAGCCAAACCCACGAGTATTTGAAAACATTGCCCACGACGGCGCAGTTTTGGAAAAAATCCTAAAATTTAGGACCCCTCAGTATTTTGATGATTTTAAGGCTTAAAAGGCGACTGTGAAGAAGGGCGACCGTTTTCGTAATAAGGGCGACCGTGAAGGGCGACCGTGAAGGGCGACCGTGAAGGGCGACCGTGAAGTGAAGGGCGACCGTGAAGGTCGCCCCTGCAAAGGCTTGAGCGTCTGATACTTACGTGTAGGGGCGACCTTCACGGTCGCCCTCG
>JAYUKJ010000965.1:0-25490 GCA_043764555.1 Saprospiraceae bacterium | reverse complement strand
CGTAAGAAATGTACAGATTATTTACGAAAAGAGTTTTTATGGATTCCTTAAATCTCGGTGATAAGCTGTGTTAAACGAATCTCGGCATCTACGATTTCTTTCGCGTAAGCGTTAGGCGCGATGCCGTGATTGGTGATAAGGGTCAAAAAAACTTGTTTTTTAGTGCTTGTATGCTCAATAAATCGTTGTCGTTTTTCAATCAATTGTTCATAATATGCCTTCGTAATCGTGAAAATGCCACTGTGAAATTTGATTTCACAAAGATTAATGCAGTCGTCTTTTCGGTCAATTAGCAAGTCAATTTGTACCCCTTCGGCATTTTCAGAACCTGCGATATTAACGCTGTAAATCTCTGTGTAAACCGCCGAAATGCCCAATGCTTTTTTCAACGCGTCGATATGTTTATGACACAAAGTTTCAAAAGCGTAGCCTGACCATGTTTTATACGCTTGACTTTCGGCTAGTTGTTGCCACATTCCGACCGTATATTTTCTGTTAGGCTTGATAAAACGGTGATAGAAAATCGAATATTCGTCCGCAATTCGGTACAAAACGCCGCGTTTTTTCTTTCCAAACGGCGTGTTTTCGCTAATAAAATCCGAAACAACGAGTTCTTCGATAGCGCGTTGATAGGAACCCGTCGGCTGTTTCATCGCCATTTTTTGCAGAATATCGGCGTGTGACATCCCGTTCGGGTGCGCGGCCAAAGTCGCTATTATTTGCTGATGCACGTCGGCGTTGTTGAACAAGGCTTTGAACAAATTGTCGTATTCGTTGTGCAAAATACCCGTCGGTGAAAAACACAAGCGTTCAATCGCGGCCGCAAAACTTTCGCCTTTTCGCAGATTTTCCAAGTAAAAAGGGATACCGCCGAGGGTCATGTAAATTTTAGCGACTTCTTGCAACGTGAATTGTAGCCCTTTTTCTTTGAGAAAAGCCGCCGTTTCCGACAAACTGAACGGGTAAAGATGGATATTTTCCGTCACGCGGTTGTGCAAGCCGCCCGTGTCGTTAATGATTTTTTTGGTAATCCAAGAAGTCGCCGACCCGCAAACGACCAAAATAAAATGGGTTTCTTTTGACAAATAGTCGTTCCAAAAATGGGCGAGCATCTGAATAAAACCCGATTTTGAGGTCGCAATCCACGGCAATTCGTCAATGAAAATAACGTGTTTTTTGCTTTTATCAAGCGTTTTGAAGTAGGTTTTCAAGTATAAAAACGCCGTTTGCCAATCACTCAAATGCTTCGGTGCGAGCGTTCCGTCGTACTCCGCTAGCTTCACGGCGAAGTTAACGAGTTGCGCGGTGACGCTGCCGTTTTGAATGCCCGTCATGCTAAAACAGTAGGCTTCTTTGAGCAACGAATCATCAAAAAAGTTTTGCCAACCCGTCGTCTGCCCGTGACGGCGAGAAACTCTGAGCGACTTGAATTTAGTAAACGCTCTAACTTTTCTATCTCTATTTATCTTCCAATCATTTGATAATCAATATTTTACGTTGTGATATTAATGATTTTATGTAATAAATGACGCTTATTTATTTCCAAATATAGACCTATATTTGGAAATAAGTGGTAAAAAAAGGGAGATAATGCCAAATATAGGGAAAATACTGAGGGGGCTTGTGAAGTTTTTTTTAGGAGCGAGCGCATTTTTGAAGTAAAAAATCTTCGATTTTTACTTCAAAAACACGCTCACCCCATAAGAAATCTCCCTTGCACGCCTTTTTGCGCAGCAAAAACAGTGCGTAATCAAGGAAAGCAGACTTCCTCACAGTTCTTAGTAACCTATTCATCACACCTTTTTCATCGTAATTACCACCGATTTCGACGTCGGCGTCAAACTCTTGTCCGCAAAAGAATCAATCGGAATCAGCGCGTTCGCTTCGGGAAAATACGTCGCCACATCGCCCTGCGGAATGTCGTAAGGCACAATAATATAACGCTTCGATTCGCGCGTCACGCCGTTGAAATGACTGTATAAGTCCACAACGTCGTTCACTTTTAAGCCCGCCGCCGTCATGTCTTTTTCGTTCATCAAAACGACCCGCCGCTCGTTGTAAACACCCCGATAACGGTCGTCGAGACCATAAATTGTCGTGTTGAATTGGTCGTGCGTTCGGATGGTCATCATCATGTATTCGCCGTCTTTAAGCGTCCATTTTGGGGCAGGATTGATGCTGAAATGGGCTTTTTTATCGGCGGTTGTGAAACGGCGTTCTCTTGGTCCATTCGGCAAATAAAAGCCGCCTGCTTCTCTCACGCGGGTATTAAAATCGTCGAATCCTGGGATGATGGATTCAATAAGATTGCGGATACAATCGTAATTATCGCGCATTTTCTCCCAATTCACCCGTGTTTTGCCCGCCAAAGTCGCGGCAGCTAAATCGCACACAATCGCGGTTTCGCTTTTCAAATTGGGCGAACAAGGCGATAAAATACCCGTTGATGTTTGCACCACACCCATCGAATTTTCGCAGGTTACGAACTGCTCGCCGCTTGCTTGCGTGTCAATTTCTGTCCGTCCCAAGCACGGCAAAATCAAGGCAATTTTGCCATGAATCAAGTGGCTGCGATTGAGTTTTGTGGAGACATGAACCGTCAAAGTGCAACGCCGCATCGCCTCCGCCGTGAATGCTGTATCGGGTGTTGCCGATAGGAAATTGCCGCCGAGTGCGAAAAAGACGCTTGCTTTTCGGTCATACATCGCCCGAATTGCCGACACAACATCGTAGCCGCCCGCTCGCGGTGGTTCAAAGCCAATAACATCACGCATTTTATCCAAAAATTCGGGTTTTGGGTTTTCCCAAATCCCCATTGTGCGGTCGCCTTGCACGTTTGAGTGTCCGCGAACGGGACAAGTTCCCGCGCCCAGTTTGCCAATTGCTCCCCTCAGTAAAAGGAGATTGACAATCTCTTGGACGTTGCCGACGGCATTTTTATGCTGCGTCAAACCCATTGCCCAACAGATGATAATTTTCTTTTTCGAGATGCACAATTGCGCCGCTTCACGAACCAATGACTCGGGAACGCCGCTTCTGCGGACTAATTCGGGGAAATCTTGTTGTGCCAAATCTTTCAAAAAATCGTCAATCCCAACGGTGTGTTCGTTGATGAATGCGTGGTCAAAAACGGTATTTGGCGCTTTGTTTTCGGCTTCCAACATCAAATACATCATGGCTTTCAGCAATGCCACGTCGCCATTGATTTTTACTTGAAGAAACAAATCGGCGAGTTTGATGCCCCCCCTCAGTATTTTGGTCGGGCTTTGCGGATTTATGTAATGCAACAAACCTGCTTCGGGCAATGGATTTATCGCCACGATTGTCCCGCCGTTTTCCTTGCATTTTTCCAAAGCCGACAACATTCGCGGATGATTCGTCCCCGGATTTTGACCAATGACCATCACCAATTCCGATTCATAAATATCTTCCAATGTCACGGAACCTTTGCCCAAACCAACCGTCGCACCCAAGCCTTTGCCGCTCGATTCGTGGCACATATTGGAACAATCGGGCATATTGTTCGTCCCGTATTCGCGAATAAACAATTGGTACATAAAAGCCGCTTCGTTGCTCGCTCTGCCCGACGTGTAAAAAATCGCTTCATCGGGCGAACCCAAAGCGTTTAAATCATTGGCAATCAATGCGTAAGCCGCGTCCCAAGAGATGGGTTCGTAGTGGTTACTGCCCGCTTTCAAGACCATTGGCTCGGTCAAACGACCACTTTTGCCAATCTCATAATCTGTCCATTTCGACAGTTCCTGAACCGAATATTTTTTGAAAAAATCGGGGCGCAACATCTTATTCGTTGCTTCTTCGGCAATCGCTTTTACGCCGTTTTCGCAGTATTCACCAATCGCCGAGCGGTCGTCGTCGGGGTCGGGCCACGCGCAACCGGGGCAATCGAAGCCGCCTTTTTGATTGATTTTGAACATCGTCCGCACGGCATCGGTCGGATTCATCCACTTAAAAGCGTGTTCGATTGACGATGTTATCGCAGGAATGCCGACGGCAACTTTTTTCGGTTTGCCGATTTTTAAACCCGTAAAACGTTCGGGTGTTAAGGCTTCGGTGCCATCGTCGCTGCTCTTTTCGAGTACGACAATGTTGTAACCTTTGTGTTCCATATCCGAGTGAGAAGCGGTGTCGCTCGGTATTATTTCATTGTAATCCATTTTCAATCTGTTTTTAATAGTTAGAACTTTCCAAAAGTTAAAAACTTTTGGAAAGTTGGCGCGTTCATCCTTAACACAACGCTTCTTTTTCATTCACCAATTCAAAAAAAGTATCGCTCGTATCTTCCCACGGACGGTCGGTGCAGGGGAAATCTTTTTCAATTAGAATAAATAAGCCACCATTTAACGTGTGTTCCAATCCCACGGCGTCGGAATTGAGCCAATCGGTCGCCATACTGAGGGGTATCGAAACGGTCATTGTGGTTGCCGATAATTGCGCGTCAATTGTCTCGGCACTATTGTCCGTGATTAATTGATACTGAAAATGGAGACCATTTGGAAACACTAATTGCTCCGTGAGGACGCCTTCTTTTTGCAATTTAATTAAATCCGATTTACGAACCCGTAGGCGAATGCTGTTGCCTTCTAATCTTAATTTCATACTGTTTTATTGATTAATTGACTGAAAATAGTGTCAAAATAGCTTTTATACTGAGGGGTCTTTTTTTTTGTTTTACGGCGCACGTTAGAGAAATTTTTAACGGAATTATGTATTAAATGTCATGGGACAACTTTCCGAAAGTTTTTAACTTTCGGAAAGTTTGACAATCAACGAGTTATGCAATCAAAATTTACTCTACGTCAATTAATACATAATTCCGATTTTCAAAGTTTTCCTAACGTTTACGCCACGCTAAAAAGGTCTTCGCAGTACGCTAAAAGGTCTTCGCAGTACGCTAAAAAGTCTTCACGGTACGCTAAAAGGTCTTTGCGGTACGCTAAAAGGTCTTCGCAGTACGCTAAAAAGGTCTTCACGGTACGCTAAAAGGTCTTTGCGGTACGCTAAAAGGTCTTCGCAGTACGCTAAAGAGTCGTGATAGTACGCAATAAGGTCGTGATAGTACGCAATAAGGTACTGAGGGAACGCAATAAGGTACTGAGGAAACGCAATAAGGTACTGAAGAAACGCAATAAGGTACTGAGGAAACGCAATAAGGTACTGAGGAAACGCAATAAGCTACTGAGGAAACGCAATAAGCTACTGAGGAAACGCAATAAGCTCGCTTGTAACCTCAATCCTTTCAAAACTCGAATAAATATTAAACCGATTATTTTTCAAAAACCCCACCACCGTCATATCATTTTCGTTTGCCAATTGAACCGCCAAACTCGACGGCGCACCGACCGCGGCAAGTATCGAAATACCCGCCATCAACGCCTTTTGTACCAACTCAAAACTACTTCTGCCGCTTACCAAGAGTATCGAATTCGACAATGGTAAACGCTTGTTTTGCATTGCCCAACCGATTAATTTATCGAGCGCATTGTGTCGCCCGACGTCTTCGCGGAGCGCAATCAAGGACCCCTCAGTATCAAACAGTGCGGCGGCATGAATGGCGCCCGTTGCGTCAAAAACCGATTGCGCTTGGCGTAATTTTTCGGGTAAATTCATTAAAATACTACTTTTCACGCTTGGAAATCCTTTTTTTAGCCAAAAACACGTCGTTGTTTGCACCATATCCAAAGACGTTTTGCCGCAAACGCCACAACTCGACGAGGTGTAAAAATGCCTTTGTAATTTCTCCGCGTCAAACTTAACCGACGGGTGCAAATCGACTTGAACAACGTTCGTTTGCGCCGCTTCATCGAGTTCACTTGCCGTGTAACGCACCGAAATTACGTCTTTATACGCCTTTATCACGCCTTCTGTCAACAAAAAACCCAATGCCAATTCAAAATCATTGCCCGTTGGCGTCCGCATTGTCACACTGATACTTTGCCGACGGCGGTGGTTCGTTTCGCCAAAAGCCAAAACAATTTCGAGCGGTTCTTCCCCCGCGAGCGTATCTTCATCCGCGAAGGCCCCCTCAGTATTGACGCGCAAAATGGGCAAATGGACGCTGTGGTTGAATAAAAAATTTGGATTTGACACTATTTTATAGAATTAAATTTTGGTAAAATAACTATCTCGCAAAGATAATTGCTTTCTCTGATTGTAAAAAGCAACGATATTATCAAAAATAATATTAAATTTGAGAGGATTGTTGTATTTTTAATTCCGTTTAACGTTCTACATTTGCCAATCATTATTTTACGAATATGGCTAAACGCAAAATTTTTTTTGTAAAAAATAACGATAACAACATTTAAAATTTATTTTCTTACAAGCTCTTTAAACTCGTCGTAGTTTAAAAACGAAAAATCTAACAATAATGGCATTTTTCTCTTTCTTAGACAGAGAACACACGATTGCGAAGCCTGGCTACAATCGTTGGTTGTTCCCTCCTGCTGCTCTTGCAGTACACATGTGTATCGGGCAGGCTTACGGACTCAGTGTTTTTAATATCCCGCTTTCCCGCCTTCTCGGAGTTGACAAATCATTGCCAGACGACTGGCCGCTCACGACAACCGTTTGGATTTTCAACATCGCCTTTTTCATGCTCGGCGTATCTGCCGCGCTTTTCGGCAAATGGGTCGAACGCAATGGACCGCGCAAAACGATGTTTGCTTCGGCGTGTTTTTTTGCAACGGGTTTTTTCATTTCCGCTTTGGGCGTTCAAGTGCATAACATCTGGTTGTTATACCTTGGTTACGGCGTTTTTGGCGGCATTGCTTTAGGTTTGGGCTATATTTCGCCCGTTTCGACGCTTATTAAGTGGTTTCCAGACCGTCCAGGCATGGCAACGGGTATGGCAATCATGGGTTTTGGCGGCGGCGCAATGATTGGTTCGCCGTTAGCTTCCGACTTAATGAATCATTTTGGCAATAAAGTACAAAGCCAAGGTGTCACGATGACCTTAGTCACAATGGGTATTTTGTATTTCTGCATGATGATGTTTGGCGTTTTCACGGCGCGTGTTCCTGCGCCCGATTGGAAACCCGAAGGTTGGACACCGCCAAGTACAACGACCAACAAAATGATAACAACGGCAAATGTTGATGCCGATACAGCCATCAAAACACCTCAATTTTGGCTCTTGTGGGCCATTTTGTGTTTAAATGTTACGGCGGGCATCGGTGTTTTGGCGCAAGCCTCACCGATGATTCAGGAAATGTTTTCCGATGCCAGACGTGGAACAGGCTTGGGCGTAACGGCGGCAGCAGCAGCGGGTTTTGTGGGTCTTTTGAGCCTTTTCAACTTGTTGGGTCGTTTTGTGTGGTCGTCTATTTCTGATTACACAGGGCGTAAAGTGATTTACATGATTTACTTGGGTTTGGGTTGTATTTTGTACGCTTTGATTCCAACTGCGGCTAATATGGGCAGTGTAGGCTTGTTTTTGTTCATTTTCTGCATCATTTTGTCCATGTACGGGGCTGGTTTTGCCACAATTCCCGCTTACCTCCGCGATATGTTTGGCACAATGCAAGTCGGCGCTATCCACGGACGTTTGTTGACCGCTTGGAGTACGGCGGCGATTGTCGGACCAACTTTGTTGACGGGTCTCAGAGAATCGCAAATTGCATCGGGAAAAGCGGCAGGTTTGGCGGAAAATATCGCCAAAGCCAACGCTTACAACACCACAATGTACATCATGGCGGCTTTATTGGTCGTTGGTTTTATTTGTAATTTGATGGTAAAACCCGTGGATGAAAAATACCACTTTAGGAGTGAAAAGTGAAAAATGAAAAATGGCTGATAGAACGTTAATATTTTGTTTGTGAAGTACGCTTCGTTTTTCACTTTTCGATTAAACAACAACATTAAATTTTAATTAAAATTAAATAAAATGGCATCAGAAATCAAAAAAAGCTCACCACTTGTGCTTATTGTATCGTGGGTGATTGTCGGAATTCCGCTTGTTTGGGGCATTACGCAAACATTTTACAAGGCTTTGGCTTTGTTTAAATAGATTTGTCCTCATTTTAAAGCCTAACAACTTTCCAAAAGTTAACAACTTTTGGAAAGTTTGTTATTTATACCTTTAGCGATGTCGAAATCCATAAAAAACTACATCCATCAGACGACAAACGCGCTTCAAGAAGTGTTGCATCAATACGAAGTCCTTGTCAATGAGCAAGTCGAACGCGGCAATTTAAGTGCCGATGAAGGCTTGGCAAAACGCGCTGCGCTCCAAAAACAACTGTCGAACGAATCGGCGGCTGTAAAGAGGACCCCTCAGTATTTGGCGATAAATGACGCCGAGAAACGCGCAATTTTGGCTAAAATTGATGATTTTTCGTGGCAACCGAGCAACGCGACTACTGAAAATGAAGGTTTGGATGAAGTCTTTTTGTCGCTCTCCAACCACATCAATCACGGAGCGATTCAACTGCAATTGCAAGTGAATAAAGCATTGGAAAAAGCAGTGGCATTGTTCCAAAAAACGGGTGAAATAACGTTGGCAGACAGCCGAAAAGTTAAGGTAGAAATCATCAATCAAGTCAACAACGAGCGCCATAAAATTGCCTTGCCGCTCATGCTCGCCGACGGGCAATCTATGCATTATAATTACACTTTGGTTGACCGCATTTATGCCGAAACAAAGTGCCATTCCACCATTTTTCAACGCATCCCACAGGGCTTTCTCCGCATCTCGACAAACGTCACGACGAGCGCCGACAAACGCGCCGTTAACACGTTTATTCCCTTAGATTCACTCGTTGTTCAGACCATACTTAAAGGAGAAACGTATCGCGGCAGCGCCTTTGTTGTCAACAATTGGCAAGCAACGGCGTACGAACCAATTTGGATTGACGGGCGGATTGAAGGGATTTTATATGTCGGTTTACAGGAATATTTACCACAGATGACGACGCGCATTTCTAACGTAAAACTGCGTAAAATGCTCGAAAATCTCGTAGATATTCACTTTTCGGACACCCATGGCAGCTCCGCAATTGAAAAACTCATCGAGTTTTTTACCCATGCCCAACAGAGTGCAACGGCTAATCCGTTCATCGAATTAGGCTTAAAAGAACTCACTGTTTTGTTGAAACAAATTAAAGAACAACGCGATATAGAGCCGTTAAACGATGCCGAACAAAAAAAAATGCACCCCCTCAGTATCGTAACCGATTTTATCCAAAAACACCTCCACGAAACGATTACGGTCGAAAGTCTCGCCCAATTAGCCCACATCAGCAAGCCCTCTTTGTACCGTCATTTCAAAGAGCAATACGCCCTGTCGCCCATTGATTTTATCAACCACGAACGCCTCACAGAAGCCGTAAAAATCATGGATTCGACCAAGAAAAACATTCAAGTCATTGGTCAAGAAGTCGGTTTCAACAACACGTCTTATTTTATCAAATTGTTTCACCAACGCTACGGCGTAACGCCTAAACAGTACGTGAAACAGATAAGCATGACGTGATTTTGTTCAAAAAAAAGCCATTTTCGGCTTGTTTAAAAGCAGAAAATGGCTTTTTTGGGGTACAAAATACTGAGGAGTATAAATTACAAATAATTTACCTTTTTCCTTTAGAATCAATAGTTCGCTTCAAACCATCCTATCAAAGGCATCAATAAATCGTCATACTCGACACGTCGAAACCTTTATCAACGGCGATAATCGGCTGCCCAAAAACGTTTTGCAATCTTGCTAAAGTTTTGGTTGTAAAAGTGTGCATTCCCGAAAACCAACGGTGGACTTCGGTACAACTTTCGCCCATTTTTTGAGCGAGTTCTGCCTTTGTCATATTGTGTTCGGACATCAAGTGGTGAATGCGTTCGGCGATGTCGATGGAGAGCTGCACTTCGGTTTTGGCGTCTTCGGGGACGCGGTCGAGGAGTTTTTTAAAAGTCGTACTTACCATTGCTTTTGTTTTAATGAATTAAGAAAAATAATTACATCACACAACAGCGTAGTCATTTTGAATTGTTAGGTTTGAAATGCGTCGAATACGGTTTTACTGTTAGAACACGACGCGAAGTTGACGCCAATTTAGGGTGTTTTTTATGGGGAATCCAAATAAATGGGGTCATTTTTTTTTAGAGGGACCCCTCAGTATAAAAGCCAAAAAGCCTTGAAAACGTCCGTTTTCAAGGCTTTTTGGCTTTTATTGCAACTTGTTTATTTTACTCATATTTCTCCACCACAATAGAAGCCTGTGTGTTAACTGAAAAAGATGCAAACTTCCCGCGTCCATTTTTCTTTTGATTATCCGATTCAATAATGTTAGATTTTTGAAGCGATTTTGGTTGCTTTGAGGCTAATTTATTGCCGTTGCGCGTTATTTTCAGCGTACTTTTATTTTTTGAAATAGGTGTTGAAAACTTGTCAGAAAGGGTTTCTACTTTGATTAAATCCTGAGTCGTAAAATTGTACATACCCGATAACCAACGACTAATTCTATCTTCACTCTCATTCATTAACTGAGCAAATTCAACTTCTGAAATCCCCGCTTTACGCATCAACTTGTGAATACGCAGTGCGTGAGTCATAGAACGTTCTACTTCTTCTTCTGTCTCTTTGGGTACTCGTTCGAGTAATTTTTTGAATAAAGCACTTGCCATTTTTCCTATTTTTAAATTAAGATTAAAAAGCTTTTTTAATATCTAAAAGCGAGTTCATCATCGCTTGTAAGGCGTCCTTTTGAAAGGAGAAAATCTTTATTGTTTAGTTTTCCATTAATTCTTTTTGCAAAAATTTGAGCATCTCTAAAATGTGGTCTAACATTATCACATTTTTCAGGGTCGTCATTTGTCTTAAAACCTCCATTAAATAAAATTACCACACTATCGGATAAGCGCAGACAATAAAGTCTTCGTTTAATGTCATCCGTTTCAGAGAAATCAAAGAATCCAAATCTCGCCATCATTTTTATCTTAGGAGGCAATGCTTCAGCACTACGTTCATGACGAAACAAATCTCTATGCGCACCAAATCTTTCGCCTATTTTTTTCAAAAATATACTCATTGCATCTAATTCACGAGTATGTTCTAAATTATTTTCAAATTTATGAAAAAACTTGTCAGTCTCACTCATATCATCCATTTCTGAATCTCTCTCAAAGCGGACAGTATAAAATGTCACTTTAGGGAAAGTGATAAATTCTTCAATATGTAGCCATTTTTCCAAAGTCTCATGTACGTTTTGGTTGTAAAAATCAGTTTTAAAAGCAACACAAATGTATAAGCCGTTTTTTCTAATTCCAAATTATAAACCATCCATTTTGCATTTAAAACCCGAATTTCTTTACATTCGCCCATTATTTACTTCATCAAAACAACAGAATTATGAAAAAACATATTCTATTAATTACATTGTTTTCCAGCCTAATTACGCTTGTAAAAAGCCAAACCACGGCGGATGTTTATGGTTTATTGACGCCGATTCAATTGACCGACACGACGACAATTGTCTTATTGGAAGACTATTTCATGGACGTCAACCGCATCGAACGCGTTGAAGTTGTGGACGCTTTGAAGGCTGAATTATCGAAAGATAAAAAGAATTTGACGCTAAAAATCGTGAAAAATGCGCCGATTATGTCAAATATGGAGATTATACTGAGGGGTGGTATGCGCCATTCTTTTTTGCTGAAAGGGTCGCAACGCAGGCTCGTAAAAATGAGTTTGAAGGATGAAGGCTACAAAAAAGTGGGCATCAAAGGCGAGATGAACGCGTGGAATCCCGCCGACGGTGTGATGAAAAAAGTGGGTGCGAATTGGAAAATTGATATGAACCTCAACGCGGGGAATTACGAGTATAAGTTCGTCGTTGATGGCATCGAAATCAAAGACGCTAACTGCAAAACGTCATCTTCAAATGGCAATAATTCTTTATTGATTCTAACCAAACCCGACCCGAAAAAAGTGTCGCATTTGTTCACAAGCGCTGCGAATAACAACGCGATAACGATTGGTTTCAACAACAAACCGACCAAGACTTTTGCCTATTGGGACAACCATTTAATCCTGTCGTCGGCTCACAGTTGGCAACAAAACAGCGCCGATAATTACGTAGGAAATGCCTTCAATTTGACGATTCCGACCGAAGCGACGTTCAAAAAACGCTCATTTATTCGCATTTTTAGCTTCAATACTGAGGGGTCCTCCAACGATATTTTGATTCCTTTGGAAAACGGAAAAGTCGTTACTTCACCTGCACAATTGGACCGAAGCGACAAAGAAGCGCAGATTATGTACTTCGTTTTGCTCGATAGATTCAACAATGGCAACGTGAAAAACGACAATCCCGTCAAAGATTTACGCGTCCATCCGATGGCAAACTGGCAAGGTGGCGACTTGGAAGGCGTAACTAAAAAAATCAACGCTGGCTACTTTAAATCCATGAATATCAACGCTTTATGGCTGTCGCCGATTACTAAAAACCCCGATTCTGCGTATCGTGAATACCCCGCACCGAATCGTTGGTACACGGGCTATCATGGCTATTGGCCAACGCTTTCGAGCATCGTTGACCCGCATTTTGGCAACGATAAATCCATGCAAGGCATGGTGGACGCGGCGCATACAAATGGTATAAATGTGTTATTGGATTACGTTTGTCACCACGTCCACAAAGAGCATCCGATTTATCAACAACATCCGAATTGGGTCACGGCTTTTGATTTGCCAAATGGACAAAAAAATATTCGGATTTGGGACGAACAACGCCTCACAACGTGGTTCGATGATTTCATTCCGACGCTCGATTTGGCGCGTCCCGAAGTGGTGAAAATGAACACCGATTCAACGATTTATTGGCTCAATAAATTCAATCTTGATGGCTTCCGACACGATGCTTCCAAGCACGTTCCGTTGCCTTTTTGGCGCAGTTTGACGCGTCAATTGAAAGTGGATGCGATGGCAAAAGGCAAACCGATTTATCAAATTGGCGAAACTTACGGCGCGCGGGAACTCATTCAGAGCTATATCGGCACGGGCATGATGGATGCGCAGTTCGATTTCCCCGTCTATTTCGACAGCCGCGCCGTGATTGCGAAGGATTCTACGAGTTTTGAAGCCGTCGAAACGACCTTACGCGAGTCGTTCAACTACTTCGGCTACCACAACACGATGGGTTATATTACGGGCAATCACGACCAACCTCGGCTCGTTTCGCTCGCGGGCGGCGGTTTGAAATGGAACGAAAGCGACCGCGAGGCGGGTTTTCAGCGGAAGGTCGAAGTTGGCGACAAAATCGGCTACAACCGCCTCCAAATGATGACCGCTTTGATGTTCTCGCTCCCGGGCGTTCCCGTCATTTTTTACGGCGACGAAATCGGAATGCCGGGCGCGGGCGACCCCGATTGTCGGCGGATGATGCGCTTCAAAGGTTGGTCGAAAGCGGAGAAAAATACGAAGAAAATTGCCGAAAAAATCACATTTCTACGTAGAAATCGCTTGAGTTTGACCTACGGCGATACCGAAATCTTGTCCGTCGGTAAAGACGCGTTTGTCTTATTGCGCGACTATTTTGGGGAAGTGACAATATGTGTTTTCAATAAAAGCCGACAAGCAGAAACGGTTACTTTTGACTTGCCCGAACGGTTTAAAGACACCGTTTTGAAAGGCAATTTTAGTGGAAAAGTAGGAAAAGATGGGGTAAAAATCAACGTGCAACTGCCCGCTGCAAGTTTTGAGATGTTGACGGATTGATACGTTTTGAAAAAGAAGACCCCTCAGTATAAACGGCTTTCGGCGTGTTCCGAAAGCCGTTTATGATGAATGAGCATCCGCTCTTAGGCTTGACAATTTTTCAAAAGTTATCAACTAAAACTATCCCTCAGTATAAAATGCAAAATTGCTTAAAAATGCGTATTTCTAAAGCATTTCCACGTGAAAATGCACTAATAATCTTCAAAAACGTCGGATAAATCAATGTCCAAGTCGTCAAAAACAGACACTCTTATGATGTCCGTAGAAGCGTAAACGTTGTCAACGACGTATTTTTTTTCCGCGTTTAGAAGATACACAATCACAGTTTGGTCGTTGGGATGAACAATCCAATATTCGGGTACCTCGGCAAATTCGTATATTTCTTTTTTATCTTTCAAATCTTTTCTACCCGTTGAAGGCGAGAGGATTTCCACAATCAAATCGGGCGCACCATCACAACCTTTATTGTCAATTTTTCCCATATCACAGACCACGGTAATGTCGGGCTGAACGACCGTAAAAATGCTTTTATCATTCGTTTTACGCAAATGCGGTGGTTTTTCAAGCCGCACGTCGAAGGGCGGATGATAGACTTTGCAAGGTTTTTTGTGCAAATAAGACCAAAATAAACCATGCAAATTACCCGATACTCTCTGATGTTTTTCAGAAGGCATCGCCATTTTAAAGAGTTTACCTTTAATCAATTCCACGCGCTCTTGAAATTGCCACGTCAAGTAATCGGCAAAAGAATATGTGGCAGTTGGGTCTAAATCTTCAAATTTTGTTACCATTTTGTCAATTCTAATGATTTTATGGAACAAAAGTAGTGTATTTTAGCCAAAATACTCAGGAGACTTTCAAAAAAAAAATCGAGATAAAAACTGGAATACGTTTGCAGATTAACAAAAATGTTTTAAATTGCATCGTTTTTGTTTCAAATTAAATTAAATTTCAAAACAAATGTATTCAAAAGAAGAACAACGCCGACTGTACGACGTGTCGAAACGGCTTTTAAGTCAAAATACTGAGGGGTCCTCTGCAACAGAAGCGGCGGTGCTTGTGGCAGATGTATCTGCCGTTTTGCGCTACAATGAGTGGCGGTATTATATCATGGATGAGCCACAATTATCTGATTTTGAGTATGATACGTTGTATAAGAAACTAGAATCTCTGGAAGATGCGTTTCCAAATCTTCAAACGGCTGATTCGCCGACCATGCGCGTTGGTTCGGATTTGGCGGAAGATTTAGACACTGTGCCGCATTTGACGCCGATGTTGTCGCTCGAAAATTCTTACAATGCCGAAGACCTTCAAGATTTTGACGCCCAAATCCGAAAACTGGCAAAACTTTCGGAAGATGAGCCGATTGAATACGTCGTTGAACCAAAATTTGACGGGGGAACGATTGCTTTGGTTTATGAAAATGACGTGTTAGTGCGCGCCGCGACGCGCGGAAATGGGACGATGGGCGAAGATATGACGCACAATGCAAAGGTGATGCGTTCGATTCCGTTGCGTGCTGAATTCTCAAAACACGGGATTACGAAAGTCGAATTGCGCGGAGAGGCTTTGATTAAAAAAGACACATTCGATAAAATAAACAAGCAACGCGAAGCCGATGGGCAACAAGTTTTTGCCAATCCAAGAAACGCCGCAACGGGTGGTTTGCGGACAAAAGATTCAAAGGAAACAAAGGCACGCGGCTTGGAAGCCTTTATTTATCAATTGGGTTATGCGGAAAGCACGAAAAATGAGTCTGATACTGAGGGGTCCCTAACTGGTCAAGAATTGGTTGGTAAATTGTTTAAAACCCATCATGAAAGCATTGAATTACTCGGCGAATTGGGTTTTAAAGTGCCAAAAATGGGCGTGGAAACGAAGGTTTGCCGCAATATTCAGGAAGTTATTGCCCATTGCAACGATTGGCAAGAGCGGCGTGACAGCTACGATTATGAGATTGATGGCATTGTTGTAAAAGTTAATTCATTGGCAATTCAAGCGCAATGCGGTTACACATCTCATCATCCACGTTGGGCGGTGGCGTTCAAATTTAAAGCAAAACAAGCGACGACACGGCTCCGAGATGTTGAATTTCAAGTGGGTAAAATTGGCACTTTGACGCCCGTTGCACGGCTCGAACCCGTGGCTTTGGCGGGTGTGATGGTCTCAAATGTATCGCTTCACAATGAAGATTTTATTAATTCAAAAGACCTCCGCATTGGCGACCAAGTATTAGTCGAACGAGCGGGCGATGTGATTCCTTACATCGTCAAATCTTTCCCTGAATTGCGCGATGGCTCAGAAATTCCCGTGAAATATCCCGAATTTTGTCCTTTTGACGCCTCAAAAACGGTTAAACTCATTCGCGAAGAAGGCGAAGCGGCGTATCGTTGCCCAACTTGCACGTGCGGACGACAGGATTATCAAAAATACGTTTACCACGCTTCCAAAGACGCGATGGACATCGAAGGTTTGTCGAAAGCGACGATTGAGCGGTTGATGCAAGAAGGTTGGATTCATTCGATTGCCGATTTATATCGACTCAATTACGAAGCGATTTCTAAACTCGATGGCTTTGGCAAACGCTCTGCCGAGAAATTGGAAAAAGCGATTGAAAAAGCCAAGCAAAACCCGATTCACCGCCTTTTGGCAAGTTTGACGGTACATCATTTGGGCAGAAGGGCGTCAAAATTATTGGCAGCAGAAGTGGAAAATGTGTTTGATTTAACCCATTTTGACGTCGAAAAACTCACCATGGTGCGTGAAATCGGACCCGTTCTAGCCGAAAATGTCGTGGCTTATTTCAGCGATGAAAAAAACATTGCGGTGCTAAGAGAAATGGAAGCACTCGGTGTCAACATGAAACAGACCGCCGAAGACCGTAAAAATCAGCCAAATACTGAGGGGGTACTTTCTGGAAAAACCATTTTATTTACGGGTACTTTGACGCAATTTACGCGCGAAACGGCGGAAAAAGCGGCTTCTGCGGCGGGTGCAAGCCTCGCTTCGGGCGTTTCTAAACACTTGAATATTTTGGTCGTTGGTGAAAAGGCTGGCTCGAAATTGAAAAAGGCGCAGGCATTGGGAACGGTGGAAATTTTGACAGAAGCAGAGTTTTCAAATTTGATTTCAACGAGTCCCGAATAGACGTAAAAATGTCAAAAAAAAGCGCTTTGTACTGAGGGGGCCTTTTTTTAGTTTTAAGAATAATTTTCAGGCACAAAAAAGCCGCGCTTCGATAACTCGAAACGCGGCTTTCTTTATACTTTACTGCCTTTTAGTCTTTAACTTTATTGTCCGTAGCAGCCGTTTTAAAAGTGGCATTTTGAATCAAATCACGGACAACCAACAACGTTTCGTAGAGATGCGCGTCTTTTTTCACATCTTTCAACCATTCGCGGTTGCGAATAATTTTAGACGAATCATTGCCCGCGTTCAATGCCGTCAAATCGTCTATAACATTTTCAGCAACAATACTTTCGATGGGCTTGATAGCCGCTTTAAATTTCTCAAGTTCTGCATCACGCTTGGCTTCGATTGCGCGGTATTCCTTGATATTCAACGGATATTCACTGTTATCCCGCTGTGATTTCATCCGATGTGCATTTTCTACGTAAGCCATGAACGTTGGATTTTTTTCCACGCGTTTTTGGCTGTTAGCAATAATCTGCGGCAGTTTTTTCAAATCCACCACGCCTTGACTGTACTTAACCGCGCCGATTTGCGTCCAAGCCATCGGATGTTCGTTGTCTTTTTCACCGACGGGAACTTCCATGTAACTATCTGGCAAAATAATATCAGGTGTTACGCCTTTAAGCTGCGTTGAACCGCCATTCACGCGGAAAAACTTCTGAATCGTTACTTTCAAATCGCCCAACGCACCCAACGGCTTACCATTTGCGTCCACTAATGAGCTATTGCCACCGCGATTGACAGCACGGTCGAGATTGAAAAAACGCTGAACGGTTCCTTTACCGTAACTCGGCGTGCCAACAATAACCGCCCGTCCGTAATCTTGCATCGCCGCCGCCATAATCTCAGAAGCCGACGCTGAAAATTCGTTCACCATAATAACGAGTGGTCCGGAGTATTGTACTGAGGGGTCCGTGTCGTTCAACACATCAGGCTTATCGTAGCGTCCTTTCACTTGTACCATCGGACCATCTTCGACGAAGAAGCCGCCCATTGTGACAACATCGCGGAGCGAGCCACCGCCGTTGTTGCGAAGGTCCAAAACGATGCCTTTGACGTTGGCTTTTTTCAATTTTTCAAGTTCCAATTTCACGTCTTCCGCGCATTGATGCCCATTTTCGTTTTCAAAATCAGCGTAAAATTTCGGCAACTTAATGTAACCAATGCGGTCAGCGTTTGCGTCAGCTTGAACGATAAGCGATTTCACAAAACCTTCGTCAATGATGATTTCCTCGCGAATAATGCTGATAATCTTCACTTTTCCGTCCGATTTGGTCTTTACAGTCAACCGCACTTCCGTTGCCAATTTGCCGCGAATCATCGACACGACTTCATTGATTTCCATGCCCGCCACGTCAACGGCTTCTTTATCCGCCTGTCCGACTTTCATAATCAAGTCACCGTCTTTGAGTTCGCCCTGCTTGTTCGCGGGTCCGCCGATGGTGATTTCTGTCACTTTCGTAAAATCACTTTCTGCATCCGTTTGCAAACGCGCGCCGATGCCGATGAGTCTGCCCGACATCCCGATGTCAAAATTTTGTTTATCAACGGGTTCAAAATATTCTGAATGCGGGTCAAAAACATTGATGGCAGCATTCAAATAAGTTGACAAGCGTTCATTGCGTTTTAGCTTTTTGATGCGCTTGAAATAGTCATTGTATTGCTTGGTCACTTCGGTAATCGCCGTTTTTTGAAGGTCGGCCTCCGACTTGTCTTTAACCGTTTCCTTACCTTTTTCTTTGTCTTCCAACTTGTTGACAAGGCGTGTCATGACTTCATATTTAATCATACGACGCCACATATCCGCTAATTCCACGTCGTTTTTGGCGTAAGGCTTCTTGTCACCATCGAGTTCCACTTTCTCATTTTTAGTGAAATCCATGGGCATCGTGAGCGCTTTTTGGTAAAAACCTTCCGACTTAATGATACCTTTTTCGAGTAAGTCGAGCGATTTGTTGAAAAAAGTAAAATCGGATGATTTGAATTGCTCATCAATTTGCATTTCAAACGGTTTCAGTTGATCGACGTCTTCTTGCGTCAAAAAACGGCGTCCAGCGTCCGCCCGGTCGAGGTAGAGTTTGTACGTTCTCTTCGAAAAATCGTCCGACATCGCTTGCGGTGCGTAATGCAACGACGTCAAAGCGTTGTTAATCGCCTGCAAAAGAACCGCTTCTTTGTCGGCGGGTGTAGGCTTCGGGCAAAAAGCGGCGACGAGTGCCGTCGCGGAAATTGCGGTAATTAAAAAAGCGTTTCTGAATTTCATATTCCACCAAATTTTTAACATGATTATTTTAATTTTCAAAGAGAATATTACAACGTAAAGGCTGCGTGATTTATGTTTTGGTTGGCGCAAAAATACGGTCAACGTCGCATTTTAAACGACAAAATAATGAGAACTTGTGATTTTGTTTTTCTACAACTCTATAAACGCAGCAAAGCCCACAATAGTTTGACAATCTTTTTAGAACTTCTCCCACGTTGAATGCTAAAATGACATTGATTGATATTGTGATATTCGATGTCTTATCAATCTACCGCACGTTGAAATTGGGCATCTTGACATTTGAAATTTTATCAATACAAATAAGCCATCATCACCTCATCCAAAAAGCGGTTTTCACTTTTCAAAAAAGTGTAATTTCGTAGAACACCTTCTTTTTCAAAACCCACTTTTTCGTACAATTTAATGGCTTTGTCGTTAACCGTAGCCGCACTTAATTCAATGCGTAAAAAGCCTTTTTTACGCCCAAAAGCCAATATTTCACGCAACATTGTCGTGCCAAAACCTTTGCCAGCGTAGTCAGGATGAACGGCAACGCCGCCCAAATAGCCGATGTGACTCGCCCGATACGCGTGTCCGTAGAGCTTAAACATTCCTACTTTGTTGCCTTCATTTTCAAAAATAAAAACAATCTCTTTGGACAATAAGTCTGCGTAAATGGGTTCAAAACTGCCTGAATCCATCATTTCATAGAGCAAATAAGGGTTTATGTTGGGGTGAAAATACAGCGAATAAATAAAGTCAAAATCAGCTGCGGTTGTTTCTCTAATCATTTTTTTTTACGTTTTTTTTAGAATTTAGGACCCCTCAGTATAAATCGGGTTCAACGTACTTTCGGCGGGCTTCAACCGATAAAATCAGTTCTTCAGAGTACGCGTTTAAAAATAAATTGCGGTTAGCCAAGTCAATACTCGACAATAAAGCGTCTAAAGTGGCTTGGTCAAAATCAATTTTTCCGTCAACCGATAAGCGTTCCCAAACGGCTTTTAGCCAAAAAAAAGTAACCGTTTCGTGGTAACCGCTCGTGTCGGAATTGATTTTTCCGCTGGCTTCGTTGTACGAAAGAAGCCGTTTTTTCATTTCCGCGGGCGCGTTTTCAATGCTAAAACGGGACAAAAGCGACAAAGAATATATCAAATGTGCTTCATGCGTCCACGCCCAAACGGGCAACGTTGCCGCCTCAAATTGTTCGACCGTTTGCGTCGCATCCGCCAATGTCTCTAAATAACTAAATACCATAATGCATTGATTTACAATTTTTTATAAAAATAGGACCCCTCAGTATAAAACGCGTTTTCAGCTTAAAACTCTTGGAATTTGAAATCTGAAATCTGAAATTTGAAATTTGAAATTTAGAATTTGAAATCTGGAATTTGAAATCTGAAATCTGAAATTTTTTACTCCGTTTCAATAAATTTCGACACGCTTAAAATCATTCCAAACGCCACGCACGTGAACAGCAATGACGTACCGCCGAGCGACAACAGCGGCAACGGCTGCCCCGTAACGGGTACCAAATGCACACTTACGGCCATATTTGCGAGGGCTTCAACGACCAAAATCAGTATCAGCCCAATCGCCAGCATCGCGGGAAACGTTTTTGGCGACTTCGTAACCAATCGGACGACCCTGAAAAAGAGCAGCATATAGAGTGCCAACACAATAAATCCGCCGATTAAACCATATTCTTCAATGATTATCGCGTAGATGTAGTCTGCAAAAGCGCTTGGCAGGAAGTTTTTTTGGATGGAATTCCCCGGACCATTGCCGACTAAAGTGCCTTTGGCGATGGCCATTTTTGCCAATTTTGTCTGCTCCGTTCCGTCTTCGTCTTCGATGAAAGAGCGCGCGCGTTCCGTCCACGTGTGCGACCGTACTTTAGTCGGAAAAGCGTTGCCAATAACGATTAAGGCGGCGAAGGCAACCAAGCCACAAAACATTAGTAAAAATATGTATTTCATCGCCACTCGACCAATGAACATCATCACCATGCACGTCGCAAAAATGACCAATGCCGTTGACAAATTGCTCGGTGCAATCAAAAAACAGACGATAACAATTGGCACAATGATGGGCAAAAAAGCGCTTTGAAAATCCTCAATATAGTCCTGTTTTGACGTAATTGAGCGTGCAACGTAGGCAATTAACGCGATTTTAGCAAAATCGGACGTCTGAAAAGTCAACCCAATTATCGGGATTTCAATCCACCGCGTCGCGCCGTTTACTTCATTGCCGATGGCCAAAGTGAGCATCAAAAGCGGCACCGAAGTGGCAAGTAAATACGGTGACCAATGACTAAATCGGCGGTAGTGAATGAGGTGTGCGGCGTACATAATGATGGCGCCGACAACTAACATAATGATTTGTTTTAATAGATAAAACTCGGTATTGCCGCCGCGTTCGCGAAAAGCAAGCGTGGAAGTCGAGCTGTAAACGACCAAAATAGAGAGCAACATCAGTACCCCGACGATTGCCCAAATAACGCGGTCGCCTTTTAATTCGGCAGAAATTCGGTTGGCTATTGACATGATTTTTTTTGTTTTTTATAAATTATAGTGCAACATCACGTTGAGAGATAGAGAAAAGAGGACCCCTCAGTATATTTATCATTTTTAACCAATAAACGAAGCGTTTAAGCCCCAATTTCAGGTTTAGCAGAACTTCAAACTTCAAACTTCAAACTTCAAACTTCAAACTTCAAACTTCAAACTTCAAACTTCAAACTTCAAACTTTTCACGGCTGCTTTAAATTGTTCGCCGCGGTCTTCGTAATTTTTGAATAAATCGAAACTTGCGCAAGCGGGCGACAGCAAAACGACATCATCGCCCTCGGCGTACTTTGCGGCAATTGCCACTGCTTCGGCGGCCGACGATGCTTCTTCTAAGTTTTTCACAATTGGGCTAAAAAAGGACAATATTTTTGAATTATCCACGCCCATCGCCACGATTGTGGTCACTTTTTCGCGCACCAATTTTTCAATTTGATGGTAGTCATTGCCTTTGTCTTGACCGCCAATAATCAAAATTACGGGTTTTGTCATGGCCGATAATGCCCAAAAAACGCTATCGACATTCGTCGCTTTTGAGTCGTTATAATAGTCCGTCCCGTTGACGTTTGCAACAAATTCTAAGCGGTGTGGCGCGTTCACAAACGTATCTAAACCGCTCTGAATCAACATCTTGTCGGCAGTTGTTGCGCGAAAAGCGTGGACGGCACATAGGGCATTAAAATAATTATGCGGTCCTTGCAAATGCGGATTTTTTACGTCATATTGATAATCAACAAAGGTCGAATCAAGCGATTCTTTTTCTTCATCCGCAATAAGCGTAACATCTCGAATTTTAATTGCTTGACCCGCTGTCCAATCGTTCATCCAAATCGGAATTATTTTCACATTGCCTTCATAATTTCGGAGTCGGCGGACGGATTCAGGGTCGTCGCCGTTGTAAATCAGCGTGTCGCCTTCGGTCTGATTCATCATAATTCGGAATTTCGACGCCACATAATTGTCAAATTTGTAGTCATATCGGTCCAAATGATCGGGCGTGATGTTCAAAATCATGCTCACATTAGGGCGAAAAGTTTTAATATCATCCAGCTGAAAACTGCTCAATTCGAGGACGTAACAGTCGTGAAGCGCTTCTTCAACCAAAAGACGCGCAAAACTTTTACCGATATTGCCACCGACCGCCACGTCAGCACCCGCTGTTTTCAACAAGTGATAGGTCAATCCCGTCGTCGTCGTTTTGCCGTTTGACCCCGTAATACCGATGATAAATGGCGTTTTTTCGCCGAAAAAAGGCAAATTTTGGTACGCAAACTCAATTTCAGACACAATCGGCATACCCCTCAGTATCAACGCCTGAATGAGGTCAATTTTCTCGGGAATACCCGGACTTTTCACGATTTGGTCAGCCGCAAAAATGCGCTTTCGGTCGTGGCTACCACTTTCGTAAGCAATGTTTGCTGCGTCTAATTCAGCGCGAAAATTGTCTTTTATCGCGCTTTTATCGCTCACAAAGACCGTAAAACCCAATTTTTGCGCGAGTAATGCCGCACCAACGCCACTTTCTCCAGCGCCAAGAATGATGATATTTTTCATTTGTTGCCCATTTTAAAGTTGCAAATCAAACCCCTTTTAAGCAATTAAGCAAATTCCATAATTCATACTTATTTTTTATTCGGATAATCCAAAACTTCCTTAATAAAATCGTATTTCAATTGAATAAAATCACGCACCGAACCAAGTGATTTTTGGGTACTCACCAACTGGACGTAATAAAATTCAGGATTTTTTTTGTCTTGAATATTACCACCGTTTTCGTTGATTAATTTTTCAATATCCAACAGATTAACGTCTTTTTTCAGCTTTAAAGTTACCTCAAAAACGTCTTCTATTTCGTCATTTCCCGACCCCGAAATCGGATTTGTAATGCGCCCGATATTCTCAATTTTAGAAAAATCATTAATTTTCGCCATCAAGCTGTCCAACCTCATTCGTCCCATTTTTCTGTTCGTTTCTTCCATTTTTAGCGCTTCTGCACGCTCTTTTGGCAACGAATTCGTCATAACGACGCGCAAAACAATCGACGGCAAATGCTGATACATCCCGTAAATGAAAAATATGTTTTGGTCAATCGACAGTTTTTCAAGCACCGTTTTTGGGGAAATATCCGACGGGATTTTTAGGTTGTACAGATACTGCGGCGGCGAACTTTCGATGCGGTTTGTAAACTCTTTTATCGTCGCCAATATCTGCTTAGAGTTGTGTTCATACTGTTCGCAACCACCGTTAAAAGCAATTTCATCGACCAAGGTTGTCTCATCTTTCCAAAAATCAATGAGCCATTGCGCCCCGCAACGATGCACATAAGCGGCGTTGTTTTTAAAAAGCGCTTGGGTTTTATTAATTTCTCGAAAATCGCTAATCAGCATGACGCTATTTGGCTTAGACAATTGATTGGCAAGCGACCGTGTCGGGCGAATTAATAGGTATTTAGCGACGGCTGAATCGTTAATAAAGGCGTTTTGAGCGCTCAATACTGAGGGGTCCCTCAAAAAAAAAAATAGTGCTGAATAGAGTGTAATTAATCTCATTTTATGAATAAAAATAGTGAACAATAAGGAGTAATAAATTCGATTTTTTAGAATTAAAAAGCACTTTAGGTTTAATGAAAAAACACTTTAGCTTTAATGAAAAAACACTTTAATTTTAATGAAAAAAACGCTTTGATTTTAACTAAAAAAACACTTTAGTTTTAATTAAAAAACGCTTTAGTTTTAACTAAAAAAAACACTTTAATTTTAGCTAAAAAACGCTTTGATTTCAGTTAAAAAAACGCTTTGATTTTAATTAAAAAACGCTTTGATTTCAATTAAAAAAACGCTTTGATTTTAGTTAAAAAACGCTTTGATTTTAATTGAAAAAACGCTTTGATTTTAATTGGAAAACTGATTTTATTTATAGCTAATCATGTTCAAAACCTTTCTTGCAAAAAGTAAAAAGCGAAAATACACAAAGCGATTTTAATTAAATAATAAGCGCTAATTTTTAATTGAAAAACAAATGAAACACCGCTTTCTTAACCTACTTTTGCGACATGAAAAAGACGATTTTTACTTATGGTATTTTGGCGGGTCTCGCCGCAGAAGCGTACGCTTTTTTGATGTACAATGTTCAAAAAGCGAATCTTTTCTCCATGTGGTTCTACACCAGCTCTCTACTTTTATACGCGTTTGCCATGTATTTTGCGGCAAAAAAAGCGCAAATAAGCGATTTCAAAGTCGTTTTACGCACGGCTTTCTCCGTTTTTCTAATTGCCAACATCGTGTATTATTTCTTCGATTTTGCGCTTTTCAACCACATCGACCCGTCGCTAAAAACCATGCAAGCCGACGCTGCCATCGCTTATTTGAAACCAAATACGCTGTTGGAAGAACAAATGAAAATGGAAGAAAATATTCGTTCTTCCGACATTCACGACGCCGCAAGCTTGTTCAAACAGTATTTAAAAGCGGCAATTGGCGGCTTTGTTTTATCTTTTTTAATTACTTATTTAGTCAAAAGAAAATAATTAATTCAACTGGTTTTAAAGCATTAATTCAACTGGTTTTAAAGCATTAATTCAATTGGTTTTAAAGCATTAATTCAATTGGTTTTAAAGCGTTAATTCAATTGGTTTTAAAGCATTAATTCAACTGGTTTTAAAGCATTAATTCAACTGGTTTTAAAGCATTAATTCAATTGGTTTTAAAGCATTAATTCAACTGGTTTTAAAGCATTAATTCAATTG
>JAYUKJ010000964.1:0-25531 GCA_043764555.1 Saprospiraceae bacterium | reverse complement strand
CCTTCAAAAACTATTCCGACATGAGTTTTTTTACAAAATCGTCGAATTCCTTTTTAAAATCAGCATATTTACTGGTCGCAGGGCCATCAAAACCCGTGTGAATTCGGCGAATTTTATTGTTTTTATCGACGAAGACCATTGTTGGATAAGCGGAAATTTCGGACAGAAAAGGAATCGATTTAACCGCCTCTTCTTTTTTAGTGGTTGTTCCTGCAACGAGAATTTCGTAAGGAAGATTCATTTTTTTCTTATAAATACCGATTTGTGTTGCCGCACCTTCGGGATTTCTTTCAAAAGACAAAGCAACAATTGCCAATTTTTCCGACGGATTTTCTTTCAAATATTGCGTCAAAAACCGCGTTTCATCCCAGCAATTTGGACACCAAGTTCCCATAATTTGCAGAATTTTCACTTTATTGCCATAATCCGACAACGAAACGGCTTTTCCTTCGGCGTTTGGAAAGGTAAAATTAATCGCTTCCGCGGATTTTGCAAGCATTAAGGCGTTTGCGTCGCGCAATTCGACCGCTTCATTTTTATAGGCTTCCCAAATTTCGGGCGTTTCGCGACTGCTTCTAAACGTGCCGTCGAGGTGTCCGTCAGCTCTAATTTTTCCTTCAAAAATGAACGCATGGGCGCCGTCAAATGTGGATAAATAAAATTTATCGCCTTGAACTTCACCGTCTAAATAGCGATAATCGCCCGTTTCCGTCCGAAAGGTACCCCTCAGTATATTGCCGTTTTGGGTCAATTCCGCAATCGCTTTGTACGGTTTTTCGTTCGCTAAATCGAAATTACACGCCCATTTTCCCGTTAAATCCGCTTTTGGCGGCTTCGCCAACGTTGTGAAGCGGTGATTTTGACCAAAACGGGCGTTGAATTTATACGTCAAGCCTTTCGCAGGAATAATCCATTCGCCGTCAATTATCCGCTCTTGGTACAACGCCTTTATGTAGGAACCAAAAACGGGAAAATCAATCCGCAGCGTGTCTTTGCCCGTTGCCCGATTGCGCCCGTGTTTGATGTCGGCGGCGTCAATTTTTATGCGCTCGTCACCGTTAATAATATCAATCTCAAAAGTCGTGTCGGTGAGGTATTTTACGTCGAAAAGGAACGGCAATTCGCCCTCCGTTGATTCGGTCAATCGGACGCTTTCGGGCAAGGTTTTCTTCTCTTTTTCCGTCAAAAGTTGCCGAACGGTGTGGATTTCGTTGCCTTGTTGCGAGACGATTTCTTTGGTAACCATCTGAATGCTACCGCGCCAAATGCCCGGTGCGACTGCCGTAAATTTGCCTTCCATGACAAAACAGGCGGAAAAACTAAAGGCGAGTGCTGCAAAAAAAAGACTCCCGTGAAGGCGGGACAAGCTCCTCAGTATGTTTGCGATTTTAGTTGAGTACATCATTTTTTTATGGAAATATTTCGCCAAGCGAAGTTTAATTTAGAATATTTCAGTTTTAGAATTGAGCCGTTTACATTGCAATAAATTGATTATCAATTGTTTAAAAATAAAAAACACCCATAAATGGCGGCTCAAAGATAGTTGAACGCGTTGCAATTTGGTTTAGAAATAAGAAAAAAAACCAACCATTTCTATTGTTTTTTAAAGCCTTTAAGTCATAAAAACACAACAGTTGAAGATTGATTTCGTTGCAGCGGCTTTTCTTTCAGTTTTTTTTAGAAATTTGCCCTTTATACTGAGGGGTCCTCCTGACACATTATTTTTTATTTAGGCGTCATTCAAAAAATAAGGTACCCGTATTGGTGATTATATTTTCTTTAATCAAGACGAGTTTCTTGAGAAATAATGAATTATTTAAAAGAAATTCAACGCAGAGTAAAGGAAATAGAATTGTCAAAATGGGTACATTATTTTTTGAATGACGCCTTAACACATAGCCATACTAAGTTTAGTTTTTTCATTCAAGAAATTTAAACTATGTGTTCTGTGTGGTGATGTGTTAAATTCAAGAGTCTTCGGTTATTCACACTTTATTGATAATCAACGTTTTACGAAAAAATATCCGCGCCATATCTATGAATAAGCAAATTTTATTTTTTGTTTTTACACTCTTTTTCTCCTTTTCAATCGTTGCCCAAAACGCTTCGCAAAACCCCGCAATCGTCAACGCAGCACTCAACGAACTCAAAAAACGTGGTTTAGACGAGCAAGAAGTCCGCAAACGACTCTTGGAACGCGGCATTGACATTGACAATGTGCCGATGGCCGATTTGCCGCGCGTGCAGAAGCAAATGGAGGAAATCGTCGCCGAAATGGAGCGCGAAAAAGAGCAAGCCGAATTGCGTAAAAAAAATCAGATGGCTCAAGCTGATACCACGGGCGGTGACGACGAAACCGAGCAAGAAGACCCGCCCAGAAAGAAGAAAATGACGAAAAAGAAAAAGCCTGTAGAGGAAGAATTAGTCACCGAAATGCCCGCCGACAGTACGGACATAGAGGGGGAAACATTGACGGAAACATCGAATGAAAAAACGGAAAAAGAGCTGAGAGACATTAAAAATGGCGTGAAAACACCGAAAAAAGTCGTAAAAAAGCCTAAAAAAGACCCATCCAAGAACCAGTCCGTAGAAGAAATTTTGTCTGAAAAAGACGAGCGAACCGACCGCGACAGCGTGCCAAAAGGCGCGATTTATGGTCAAGATATTTTCCGAAAAGGTAAATTAAACGTCGTTAAAGATAAAGATTTTAAGGCAACGGACAGTTACGTTCTGAACACAACGGACAAAATAACCATCAGTATTTCGGGCATTTCACTCTACAATGCGACGCTCGAAGTGAAAAAAGATGGGGCAATTGAACCCGACCGAATGCCTAAAATTTACGTCCGCGGTTTGTCACTCGGGCGCGCCAAAAAGGTGATTGAAACGAGTTTTATGCGTTTTTATCAATTCAGAAAAGAAGATTTTGACGTGTCCGTCAATGCCGCGCGCGTCGTAACGGTAAACATTGTCGGCGAAGTCTTCAAGCCAGGCAGTTATACGCTTTCGGGCGGCAATACGGCGTTCAACGCGCTCGTAACGGCGGGCGGACCGACGAATATTGGCAGTCCGCGCTCGATTCAACTCATCCGCTCGACGGGCGAAAAAAAGCGACTCGACGTTTATGAGTTTTTGTTGGACCCCTCAGTAGCGCGCGATTTTTCGCTCTTTGAAAACGATTACATCAGCGTTCCCGTTGCGGAGCGCGTGATTACGGTGCAAGGAGCCGTGCGGCGACCGTCAAAATACGAGTTGATTAAGGGTGAAAATTTGATAAAATTGGTCAATTTCGCGGGTGGATTGTCCGAAAACGCCGTGCAGACGACCATTCAAGTAAAAAGATTTGTGGACGACCGCGAAAAGATTTTTGACGTTAATTACCGAAATCTGAGAGAAAACGGCGGCGATTTCGACCTATCAAACGGCGATATTGTCATCGTCAAAACGATTCCGAAAGCCTACGAAAACTACGCAAACATCATCGGTGCCGTCAATTTGCCGGGCGATTATCAAATTACGGAGGGAATGCGCGTGGCCGATGTCTTGAAAAAAGCCGAATTGCGCCCCGAAGCAACCAATTTTGCGTATTTGCAACGCGTCAATCCGAACCAAACGATGGCGTTGAAATTCATTACGGTGGACGATATTTTGCAAAATCCAGCGGCGGAATCCAACTACTTATTGCAAGCAAAAGACCGTATTTTGGTCTATCGACAGGCGCAATTCACGCAAAAAGACTCCCTTTTTGTCTCGGGTGCCGTGCGTTCTGAGCTGCGTTTTCCGTTTGACCCCGCCAAAACAATTCGCGTTTCCGACCTCGTAAACCTTGCGGGCGGCTTGCGACCCGATGCCACTGAATTTGCTTACGTGACGCGGCGCGACCCTAAAAATTTCAAATTTATTGAATACAAACGCGTCGAATTGCGCCAAGCACTTGAGCGTCCGAACTCGGCGGATAACATTACTTTGCAACCAAATGACGAATTGAAAGTGCAGTCTCGAACGCTTTTTGTCGATGAAGCGAACGTGAAAGTGTCGGGCGCGATTCGGCAGCCGGGCGAATATCCGTGGGATAAAACCTTAACTTTGCGCGATGTTTTGACCTTGGCGGGTGGTTTAAAAATCGAAGCCGCTTCTAATCGCGTGGACATTTTCCGCATACAACTCAATGGAAATGAAGAAGTTAGAACGGTTGTCGCAACAATTGAAGTGGATAAAAATCTGAATACGCCCGACGATGCGAGCGCTAATTTTGCCCTCCAACCTTACGATAATATTGTCGTTCGGAGTATTCCCGAGTTCAATTTTCAAAAAATGGTCACGGTTACGGGCGAGGTAAAATATCCCGGACCTTACGCGTTGACCGACAAAAATGAGAAATTAATTCAAGTCATTCAACGTGCGGGCGGCACAACGGCGGAGGCTTTTCCTGCGGGTGCAACCGTTTATCGGCAACAAGACAACATCGGTTACATCGTCATAAAGCTCGAAGAAGCCGTAAAAAATGCGGGTTCCAACTACAATATCATCCTAAAAGACGGTGATTTGATTGAAATTCCTAAAACTAAAGACATCGTAACGATTCGCGGCGCCACGCAATCTTCGGATTTATATCCCGAAAAAATAATGGCGGGCGGCAAAATCAATGTCGCTTTTGACGGCAACCGCTCTGTCCTTTATTACGTCGATAAATACGCAGCGGGCGTCGGCAAAGACGGGCGCAAACGCTTGATTTCGGTCGAACATCCAAACGGTCAAATCGAGCGCACGAAGGATTATTTTTTCTTCAAATCCTATCCAACGGTTCAAAAAGGCAGCATTATTACGGTCGGTTACGTCGAAAAGAAGAAAGAATACGAACGACAGCCGCGCAAAGAAATTGATTGGAGCAAAGTATTAGCCGATTCCGTCGCCCAAGCAACGGCTCTATTGACGCTCATTATTTTGGTTCAACGCAATCTGTAAATTTTAGGACCCCTCAGTATAAAAACCTTTTTCGCTTTAATTTAGCTACGGATTTACGGATTTAACGAATTTACGGATTCTAACAAGGTCGCCATAATCCGTAAATCCGTTAAATCCGTAAATCCGCAGCTAAAAAACTGTAAACTAAAAATGACAAGACAGCAAACCACGTCCACAATCCTCATGGTGCGCCCCGCGAACTTCGGTTTCAACGCCGAAACAGCCGCAAGCAATGCCTTCCAAACCGACGACAAATCGTTGACAGTCAATGAAATACAAACGCGTGCCGTCGGAGAATTCGATAAAATGGTCGAAATACTGAGGGGTCGTGCCGTCAACGTCGTGGTGGCTGAAGACAGCGCTTTGCCCGTCAAAACGGACGCTATTTTCCCCAATAATTGGCTTACAAGTCACGCCGATGGCACAATGATTTTGTACCCGATGTTCGCCCCGTCGCGCCGTTTGGAGCGCTCGGAAGCCATTCAAGATGTGTTGATTGAGCGTTTTCAAGTGAAAAAGAAAATTCATTTTGAGCATTACGAAGCCGTTGACCGCTACTTGGAAGGTACGGGTTCGATGATTCTCGACCGTCAAAACGAGCTGTGTTACGCCTGCATTAGCCCCCGAACCGAGCGCGTTTTGCTTGACGAATGGTGCGACACAATGCACTTCAAACGGGTCGCTTTCAGGGCAGTTGACGGCGACGGAAAAGACATTTACCACACCAATGTGATGATGGCTTTAGGCGAAACATTCGTCGTTATTTGCCTTGAAACCGTGCGCGATGAAGCCGAGAAAATGAACTTAATCAAACATTTTGAGTTAACTAAAAAGGACATTATCGAGATTTCTCTCGACCAAATGTTGCACTTCGCAGGCAATATGTTGCAAATTAGGAATGATTTTTCAGAGACATTTTTGGTCATGTCCCAACGGGCCTTTGAGGCATTAAATCCAGCGCAAGTCCTTCATATTCAACGACATACGCAGATACTTTCTGCCGACATCAAAACCATCGAAACCTACGGCGGCGGCTCGGCACGCTGCATGATGGCTGAAATTTTCTTTGAGAAAAAATAAACGATTTGACAGAAAGATGTACTTTGACGCTTTTAAACTCTCTCTTCTATTAACGATTAAAAAATGATTTAAAACAAATGGAAAATCAGTACCTTGATAGTAACCTCGACCGCGATTTGGCACCACTAAATTACGGCAGTTTTCTACGCCGACTTGCCGCAACCTTCATCGATGGACTCGTCTTCTCTGTCCTGTTTTTAGTGCTGCTTGCCGCAACGGGCGGCATCGGCAAAATTATCGCCGTCGCCAACGATTTGAAAGAAGACGGCGGTGACGTAGATGCCGCAGCTCTGGCTTTAGTCTCTACTTTTTTGACCGCTATATTGGGTTTAACAGTCCTGCAATGGCTCTATTACGCTTATTTAGAATCGAGCGAAAAACAAGGCACGCTCGGCAAACAAGCCATGAGTCTCATCGTGACGGACATCAACGGCGACCGTTTGACATTCGGAAAAGCATCTATACGTCACTTTGCGCGCATCGTGCCGACCTTTATTCCGCTTGTCGGAACGCTTTTCTTTTTAGCCGACTATCTCTGTCAACCTTTTACGGAGAAAAAGCAGACGCTTCACGATATGATGGCGGGTGCTTTGGTGCTTAAACAAAAATAATTTTCACCCGTTGTGTCTATTTCTAAACAAATAAAACAGCCTTCGTCCTTTGAAACGCAAGGCTGTTTTATTTTTTCAAACAATTGACAATCAATACTTTACGCGTTAAAATTGCTAAATTAACTTTACTAAAACAAAATCAAATTCAATGAGCGTTACACTCATCCTCCTCATCATCACGGTCGGTATTTCCTTTTTAGCATTCAACGAACCAACGTATTTCTACAAACTGCAACACCATCCTTTCACCGAAGTGCGTGAAAAACAATACTATCGGTGGCTTAGTTCGGGTTTCGTACACGCTGATTATATGCACTTGGGCGTCAATATGTTCGTCTTTTATCAATTCGGCGGCATTGTCGAACAATACTATACGACCGTTTTTGACGACACCACGGGGCGCGTTTTATACCTCGTTTTGTACCTTGGTGCCGTCATTGCGGGCGCTTTGCCGACCTATTTTAAGCATCAAAATAACGAAGCCTACGCGGCAGTCGGTGCTTCGGGCGGCGTGGCGGGCGTGATGTTCGCCTTTGCGTTGTTTTTACCAACAAGTCAAATTTTATTGTATGGTATAATCCCTTTGTATTCAGTCATTTGGGCAGTTTTATACCTCATTTATGAACAATGGGCGGGTCGTCGCGGACAGGATAATATTGGTCACGACGCCCATTTTTACGGCGCCATTTTCGGTTTGATAGCGACAGCCATCATGATTCCACGCTCAATTCCGCATTTCATTTCCGAGATTCAAGAATTGATGAGCAAGTGGTTTTAAGCAAAATTGTCGTTTTTCAAGACTTTATACTGAGGGGTCCTTTTTTTGTCATGAAAAAAGGACCCCTCAGTATTTTAGTTAGTTTTACGTAGCTTTGCGCCCTTATTTATTTTAAAACGACATTAAAAAAATGACCTGTATTCTCGTTGATGACAATCCGATGGCGCGCGCCGCTTTGCGACAACTCGCCCAACACATAGAGGCGCTTGACATTGTTGCGGAGTTTGACAACGCAACTTCTGCCTACAATTTTCTACAAAAAAACTCCGTTGACGCGCTGTTCTTGGACGTCGAAATGCCCGATATGACGGGTTTAGAATTGCTCCAAAACCTTTCCGAGCGTCCACCCGTCGTTTTATGCACCTCAAAAACCGACTATGCCGCCGAGGCTTTTGAGCTAAATGTGGTCGATTATCTCGTAAAACCCGTCAGTTTACCGCGTTTTATTGCCGCTTTTGAAAAATTGAAAGCGCAAGCCGTTACTGAAACCGAAGTTGTAAGCGAGCCGCCGAGTAAAAACATGAATCACGTTTTTATTCGTGCCAATAGCGCTTTGATTCGACTCGACTTAGTAGATATTTTCTACATACAAGCGCTCGGCGACTACGTAACTTTCGTTACCACAAACAAAAAATATACGGCCCATTTGACGATGCAAAACATCGAAAAAGCCTTGCCTACGCCGCAGTTTGCCCGCGTTCATCGCTCCTATATCGTCAATACACACCGCATTGATGCGATTGAAGAAGGCACCATGTTGATTGTCAATAAGCAAGTTATCCCACTCGGTGAGCAGTATAAACCGAATTTAATGAAGAAATTGAATCTTTTGAAATAACAAATCATTCAGCGGGAGATTTGACAATTTTTTAAAAGTTGTCGAATCTTTACAAACATATTACCTATAAAAAGATGTCGGAACCAACACATCATAAAATATATCGGCGCAATCTCCTGCTTTTAGCCGCTTTTTGCACAAGCCTCGTCGTGGGCTTTTGGATAAGCGATACGCACGCAATTTGGAAAATGTGGAGTGACCCAAATATCTGCCAAAGTGCTGATTGTCAAGATAAAATGCGTAATTTATTTTTTATAGATATTGTCCAAATCGTCGTTTACATGACCGTTTCAATCCTTGCAATTTGGTTTTTTCTGCGCGATTTTAATTACCGTTCAAGAGATTTAGCGAAGCAAGCGGCGGCGCAACAAGTCGTGCAAGATTTGTACGACAATGCTCCTTGCGGCTATCATTCGTTGGATGAAAATGGTTTTTTTATCCACATCAATCAAACTGAGTTAGACTGGATTGGCTACGCCAAGGAGGACGTTATTGGTAAAATGCGCCTCGTGGACTTGCAAGAAACGTTTTCTAAAGAGCAGTTTTTGCAAGATTTTAAAGACAATTTGAAGAAAAACGGCGTTAGAAATTTAGAAATAAATTTACGTAAAAAAGATGGCACGCTCCTACCCGTCTTGATAAATAGCACCTTAATCAACGATAAAGACGGTCATTTTAAGCACACCCGCACCACTTTAACCGATTTTTCAGAACAGCGAAAACTGCTTGATAAATTGGAAGAAGCGCGCCAAATTGCCGAGAATTCGGTCGAAACCAAAGAGCGTTTTATGGCAAACATGAGCCATGAAATCAGGACGCCGATGAACGCTTTAATCGGTTTTACGACGCTTTTGGGACGGACGCCGCTGAATGCCAAACAAGACGAATTTGTTAGAACAATCAAGTCGGCGGGCGAAAATCTCATGGCTTTAATCAATGATTTGCTCGATTTTTCAAAAATAGAAGCGGGGATGTTGCGCATTGAAGCCACAAAATTGGATGTCAATGAGTTGGTGCAATCGCTTGAAATGCTGTTTACGCCTAAAGCGCAGGAGAAAAAAATCGATTTCGATGTCCAAGTTTCGCCGCGTATTCCCAAAAATTTGATGGGCGACCCGATGCGCGTTTCTCAAATTGTGGTCAACCTTTTGAGCAACGCTTTGAAGTTTACGGAGCGCGGTTACGTTGCTTTAACGACCGAACTTTTTGACGACAATACGGACTACGCGACCGTGAAAATTACCGTGAAAGATACGGGAATTGGCATAGAAACCGACGATTTGCCGCGCGTTTTTGAACGTTTTCAACAAGCCAAAGACGATACAACAAGGCTTTATGGTGGCTCAGGATTGGGTCTTGCCATCGTTAAAAACCTCGCCGAAGCGATGGGCGGTTTTGTGGAAGCAGACAGTAAAATTGGCTTTGGTTCAACGTTTTCGGTGATTTTACCTTTCAGAAAAGCGCTTGTTGTGGCTGCTCAAACCTCAGATGCTGCCTCTAATGTGCAAAATAGGGCCCCTCAGTATTTTACCGATTTGGACGTTCGTTATCAAACTGCCGATGGTCAAAAGCCAAACGTAGAAGCAGAAAACAAAAAAGAGACCCCTCAGTATTTTGGCGATTTAGACACTCATTTTCAGACGCCCGACGGTCAAATTTCAAACATCGAACGCTCAACCAAAAGAATTCTCGTTGTTGAAGACAACCCGATGAATCAACGGCTTGCGGCATTTTTATTGTCCGATTGGGGCTACGAATTTGAGATGGCAAAAGACGGAAAAGAAGCGATTGACATATTACAAAAGACTGATTTCCAATTGGTTCTGATGGATATTCAGTTGCCAATTATGGACGGTTACGAAGCAACCACCGTCATTCGGAACGACCTTAAAAAAACCATTCCCATCATCGCGATGACCGCTCACGCCTTCGCGGGCGAACGTGAAAAATGCCTCACGGCGGGTATGAATGATTACATACCGAAGCCGTTGCAAGAAGACGCCCTTTTGTCAATTATTCAAAAATATATTAAATCTTAGGCAGGCGTCGTCAAACGTAGTCAGCAACTTTAGTTGCAGCTGTATATCTCGCGGCAACTAAAGTTGCCGACTACGCTTGACGACTACGCTTGACGACTACGTTTGACGACTACGCTTGACGACTACGTTTGCCGACTACGTTTGATTAAATAACCAATAAAATGTATTAAAAATGAAAAAGCAAATACTCTCTATTCTGTTGATTATCAGCTATTTTTCGGTTCAAGCCCAGTTGACAATCCGCGTAACAGCGTTACCTGCAAATACGGCAGCGGACACCAAAATTTACGCGCTGGGCAATTTCAACAATTGGAATGCGAACGATACGAGCAAGATTTTGAAACCTCAAAATGACGGTTCGCTCGCCGTTACGTTCACCCCTTCCGTATCGGCACTCGAATTTAAGTTTACCCAATTCAATTGGTCAAGACCCGAAGCAACCGCGCAAGGTACTTATCGCCCTAATCGCACCTTCACTTACACGGGCGGCGCGCAGACCGTCAACCTCACGATTGACGGTTGGGAAGGGCAATCGAGCGTCGCTTCAACGGCAGCGGCAAATGTGCAAATTTTAACAAATACGTTTTCGATGCCGCAACTTGGCAGAACGCGCCGAATATGGTTGTATCTGCCCCCTCAGTATGCAGACCCAAGCAAGCGTTTTCCCGTCTTTTATATGCACGACGGACAGAATTTGTTCGACAAAAAAACGAGTTTCAGCGGTGAGTGGCAAGTCGATGAAACGCTCAATGCCCTCGCGGCGCAAGGCGACCGAGCCTGCATTGTGGTCGGTATTGACAACGGCGGCGGGTCAAGATTGGATGAATATTCAGCCTATAAAAACGCCCGATATGGCGGCGGACAAGGCGCTGCTTACGCCAAATTCGTTGTAGAAACCTTAAAACCGTACATTGATGCCAACTATCGGACGCTATCCGACCGAACGAATACGGCAGTCGGCGGCAGTTCAATGAGCGGTTTGATTTCGATGTACATCGCAGCAGAATACCAAAATGTGTTCTCAAAAGCCTTGATTTTTTCGCCGTCGTTGTGGTTCGCCGACTCGTGCTACACGCACGTTCAGCAGCGCGGAAAACAATTCGGAATGCGGTATTATTTCATGGCGGGAACGAATGAAGACGCCGATTTGGTCGCTCAAATGAGCCGAATGACCACCTTACTGAGGGGTCTTGGCTACGCAGAAGATGAAGTAAAAACGGTTTTGAAACCAGATGGGCAACACGCCGAATGGTTTTGGGCGCGCGAATACGGCGATGGCTACAAATGGCTTTTCAGACCGGGTACATCGAAGGTGGATGTCGGGAAAATGGCTGCTAAAGTGACGATTTTTCCCAATCCGACGGACTCCGTTCTGCGCATTGAATCCGTCGAAAACTTGACTTACGTTAACCTCGAAATATACGATGTTTTAGGTCGTCTGATGCACTACGAACCTTTGCGAAGCGACCGTTCAGTAGATGTAAGTTATTTAAAATCAGGCAGTTATATACTTCGCGGCGTCCGCGGCGGGCAACTTTTGTTTACCGAAAAATTCTTTAAAAGATAATTCATCATTCATCATTATCCATCGGCAACTTCACTGTTACTTTAGTGCCGCCCGTTTCGACATTTTCTAAGGTCAATGCCGTTGGTCTGCCCGATAGCTGCGTCAAAATGTCGAGACGGTCTTTGGTGATGTCTTGACTCTTGGACTCATGCGTTTTGGCGCGCTGTTTTGCGGCATTTTCCATCCCAATACCGTTGTCTTCTACCGAACAAAGGACAAAATCGCCGTCTCTGTCGAACCGAATTTTGATAAAACCGCGCCCATCTTTTTTGCGCGAGACGCCGTGAATGACGGCATTTTCGACGAAAGGCTGGAGAATCATCGTCGGCACTTCCGTTTCCCACGCGTCGAGTTCATCGGAGATGTGGATGTCAAAATCGAAGTCAAAACGGAGTTGTTCCATCTCCAAGTACCCCCTCAGTATTTCCTCCTCTTTTTCGATAGAAATGGTCTCTTTTGTCGAATACAGCAATATTTTACGCATCAAATGAGCAAAATCGGCCAAAAAGATACTGGCTTCTCTCGGATTATTTTTCAAAACATATTCTCTAATCGAGTTTAAAGCGTTGAAAATAAAATGCGGATTCATTTGCGTCCGCAAGACTTTTAGCTCCGTTTCCTTGATTTTTTTCTCAAAAGCGGCTTGTTCTTTCAACCTTTTTTCTCTCAAATAAATGATGCGCCGAACGGCAAAATAAATTGTCGCCGACAAGGCGAAAAACATAAAGCCGTAAAAACCCAAAGTGCGGTACCACGGCGGCAAAATCCACAATTCAAGCGGTCTTGGCACACTCCAAATGCCATCTGAATTGACGGCTTTCAGGCTCAAAATGTATTTCCCTTCGCGCAAATTAACAAAACTCACGGACGGTTGCGTCGGATTAGCAGCCGTTATCCAAACGTATTTTTCGAGCGAAACATCTGATAAATTAAAACTATAACTTACGGAATCCGACGGCGCGTCGCTGAATTCCACGGCCGAAAATTCAAGACGAACGGTGTTGCTGTCGTAAGGCAAAATGAGGCATTTTTTCTCAATAATGGACGAATCGGGGCGATAAGGCGCGTTATTGACGAGTATCTGCGTGATGTGCGGGCGCGGGGCAAACGGAAAATTTTTGACTTCGGACGGTTTAAACACGTTGATGCCGTTCGTTCCGCCAAACCAAAAGGACCCCTCAGTATCAGCGAGTGCGGAGCGCCCAAAATTGTAGCCTTGCATCAAATCGCCCGTTGTGAAGCGGCGATAGCGCCCCGTTTCGGGGTCGAAATTGAGCAAGCCTTCGGAAGTTGCCAACCAAAAATGACCCGTCGCATCGCTCAGTATGCCATCAACTGTCAGACCAAGAAGATGAGAAGGCAGCGGCGACAATTTTTCAAAAGCGTGTTCAAAAACAAGCAAACCTTTATTGGACGTCAACCATAATTTATTTTCTTGCTCCACAAAACTAACCGTTTCCGCATTAATTTGCACCGCGTTTATCTTCTGAATGACCGTTTTTTCAAGGCGGCACATCAAAAGTTTTTGGCTTTTCTGATTTAAAAAAATGGTTTTATAACTGTCTTCAAATATATCAACGACCTCAATATCCGCTTCTTCGATACCCAAAATTCGACATTTTTTAAGCGTCGGTTCTCGTTCAGATTTGTCCAATTCAAACACGCCTTTAGACGAGCCAATCAGCAGACGTCCATCGGAAATTTGACATACATCATAGAATTGAATTTTATCAGGCACTGGATTTTCGGCAAAATTAACCGCGTCAAATGCGCGTTTCCGCGCATTAAAACGATACAATTTGGGTTTATCACCCGTGTTTAATGCCCAAATAGTGCCTTCGCGGTCGCAATACAGGCGTCGGATGTAACCCCCAAGATTTTGAGTAAAAAACTGAGGTACGACTTGACGATTTCGATTGTAAACGGTGATGCCCGCACCGCGTTTGACGACCCATTTATTGCCCTCTTTGTCTTCAATAATATTGTCGGTTGGCGCATTATCAGCGGTAGTCGAAGAACGAATGATGTCAAATTTCGGGCGGCGAAGATTGGTGTAAAACAGTCCGTTGTCTTCGCTCGACAACCATAAATTGGCTTCATTATCCAAAAATAAATTGTCATATCTTTTCAACTGTCCCCCCTCAGTATTGGTGTGTTTTGGCAGGATTTGGCGCGTGAATTTTTGCGTTTTTTTATCAAATATAAAGATACCTTTCTCCTTAGAACTTGCTATAATTTGGTCACCATACAAGACAATATCCGTTAAATTAACTATTTTTATTGTATCTAATTTATTGAATAACTCGTAATTAGTTGTTTTTTTACGCCAAAAGACCAAACCATTTTGCGTGGCTAACCAAAATCCTTTAACCGTTTTGTCATAAACAATTTGTTTAACGGTAAAGGCATCTTTGACGGGAAAAGCGTCATTTTTTTGACCTGAAAAATAAGGTTGATTGGCAATTAGTTTATGGTTTTCGTTGTAGGTATATTCCTGAACACCCATTTGTCCTCCCCAAAAAAAACTCAGTAAATTGATACCTTTTCCTCGATAAGTCGGGTCCACAACCGTCCTTAATCCCGTAAAATCACTTAGCAAGGTTTCGGCGTGTTTTTCTTCCATTGACGTTTCGGTCTGCTGCGGATGTGTGTCAAAGCGATAAAATTTTCCATTCTTATAGTTTCCAACACGCAACAATAAAGAACCAAAAGTGTCTAAATGAAAAGCATAATAATCATTTTTAAGCGCATTGCCTTTGTCGTCATGCACGTAGAAATGGTCGAAATCATCACTTTTTCGCCGATATACGTTGATTCCCTCAACGGTACAAAACCAAATATCCCCATTTTTATCTTCAAAAAATGAACTTTGAATGTTATTGCCTCTCAAAGAACGCGAGTCTGCGGGGTCGTAAGCATACGTTTTCACGCTTCGACCGTCAAAACGATTGAGACCCTGAACCGAACTTACCCACATAAACCCGCGTGAATCTTGATATGTAAAAGCATTCACATCGCCTAAAAGTCCATTTTGGCGATTGAGAGTCTTAAAAGATAAAGTAGATTTTTGGGCATAAGAAAAAGTTGCTGTCTCTAACGAAAGAAACAGCAACGCCGTTAGAACATATTTCATTCGTTGAAATACGTAACTTAAAAATAGGCATCGTTCCAAAAACATGGAGCAATGATAAATAAAATGAGTTAATTTGGAAATTTTAATTTGCTAATTTCGAGAATAATCCAAACTTAATTTCCGTGGTCGGGCGGGCAATCCGTTGGGCAAGATTCATCAAACATAAAAAACTGCCCTTCGCCATTGTCCATAATTGACCGCGTGGCGTCGGCAGGAAGTGGATGCCCGATTTTGTCGGTCGGCTCGGCAAAAATTTTGAGCGCGCCATCATCGTCTTTAGCCAAGTGAAAACGAATGCCTTGACAGCCGGGCATTCTGAGAAGTTTGTTGAGCGATGTTTCTGTAAAAAATACACTGCGGAGTTCATCCGGGCCTACGCTTGACTTGTAGTTGTTGATAAATGTTTTCATAAGAAAAATAAGTAGTTAAAATGAAAAAATGGGTTAATAAGTAAAAACAAATGAGGTTAACAAATAGCTAAAGTATGTTTTCAAAAAGTCAAATAGTGTTGGTAATGATTTATGTTTTCAAAAAGTCAAATGGTGTTGGTAATGATTTATGTTTTCAAAAAGTCAAATGGTGTCTATGGTTTACAGAAATTGCGTCTATTCGTTTGATGCGACGAGTTATCAAATGTTGATAGGCGTTCGTTTGCTGTTGTCATTCAGTTTTAACAGAGGCATACAGGATTCTGTAAAATAAAAATAAGGTTCCTACAAATAAATAAAAATTTAAACATCATGTGATTGTTGCTTTTGGAACTGTCGATGTGCAAATGTAAAGGCATAATTTCAGAAAGTCACGTGTCCCATCGTCAAAACGATTGAATGACCCTTTTTGACGGCTGAATGACCGTTCTGAACAATTGAACGAATTTTAAATGGAAAGAAAAAAAGGAGAAAACGGGTTAAATCAGCGTTGAAAAGCTTAAAACTACGCACTTCAAATTTAATTTTAACACCATATAGAATCCCTTTCTAAAGCGCCAAAAGGAACATTTCACCTGCGCAACTCAATTATTTTTCAATTTTTGGCATTTATACTGAGGGGTCCTCTTTCGGTTAGATAAACGTCCTTTTCTTTACATTTGTCAAAATGTGGAAAAAAAATTGCTTGAAAAATAGATTAAGTCTCCAAAAATCCCGTAAATTACAGTCAAGTTAAAAGAAAAGTAACCATTTAACGCCGATAACACATGCTTCAAGACTCCGTAATCGAGACAGAATCGAATAATTTTAAGTTCAAAGAACTCCGCGCTTACTCTTCAACCGAGTGGCTTGCCGACAATCGTAAGAAATACCGACAAGTTTTCGACCGCTACGAAACGACTTATATCTATGCAGAATTATCGCTATACAATAAGCAATTTGATGTAGAAGATTGGGAAGTTGACGTGGAATTGCGCTGCTATGCCCTCAAAAAAGGACGTACCGAACTCTGCAATCTCCCTTTTCACCGAAAAGTCACCAAATACGACCCGATTGTTTACGTCCGCGAAGGTTGGGGCAACAAAAAAGAAGGCACGTTTTGGAAAAAAGGCACCTACTTTTGGGAAGCCTACGTGGACGGTGAAAAAGTGGCTACCAAATATTTCTACATCGAAGACGGCGGCCGCGAGATTAGTTTCTACGACAATCCCTACATCGAAGTCCATTCTTTGCGCCTCTACGAAGGTCCTTACGACGACGTGCCTGAGGCCGAACGCATTTATTACAACCAGTTGTGCGGCGAAGAGACACGTTATATATACGCCGAAATTGTCCTGAAAAATCTTAATCTCAACAAGGCGTGGCAATGCGAATTGTTTACGAAATTTTACAACGACGCGCGCGAGTTGAAGGGACAAATCACGCGTTTGCACCGCGTCGAAAAAAAGGACGAATACATGACGATTACTGCGGGTTGGGGGTCGAATGTCAAGGGTTCTTGGCGCGACGACCACTACACCTGCGAATTGGTGTTTATGGACAAATTGATGGCGGTTTTACCCTTCGAAATCGGTGAAGAATTTGAAGAAGGCACGGCGGCGGTCATGTTACCAAACCGTCCAGATGCCATCCAAGAAGAGCCTGAAGAAGACGCCGACTTGACGTTTGAAGACGTGATGATAAAGTTCGACGCGCTGATTGGCTTGCGTGAAATCAAGCAAAAAGTGCGCGACCATGCCAAATATATTCAATTTTTACAATTACGTAAAGATAAGGGATTCAACGAAGAAGGCCCGATAAACGTGCATTCCGTCTTTATCGGCAACCCAGGGACAGGCAAAACAACGGTTGCCAAAATGATGGGTAAACTCTATCGAAAAATGGGTTTACTCTCCAAAGGTCACGTTTACGAAGTCGACCGTGTTGACCTCGTGGGCGAGTACATTGGGCAGACGGCACCGAAAGTGAAGGAAGTGATTGAGAAGGCGCGCGGCGGGGTTTTGTTCATCGATGAAGCCTATTCGTTGGCGCGTTCGACGGAAGATACGAAAGATTTTGGACGCGAAGCCGTCGAGATTTTGGTCAAAGAATTATCGAATGGTGTCGGCGATTTGGCGGTCATTGTGGCGGGTTATCCAAAGGAAATGAAGTTTTTTATTGATTCAAATCCTGGATTGCGCTCGCGTTTCAAACACTTTTTTGAATTTGCCGATTATTTGCCGCAGGAATTGGCGCAAATCGGCTATTTCGCCGCGTCCGAAAAAAGCGTTTTGTTGAGTCCAAATGCTAAAAAACGGATTGACGAAGTGATTACGGAAGCCTATCGCAACCGCGACCGCTCGTTCGGCAATGCGCGTTTTGTGTATGATGTGATTGAGCAAGCGAAAATCGGCATGGCGCTTAGGGTGATGTCGCAAAACGACCCGCAGAGCTTGACAAATGACGAATTATCGTTGATTCAATCGTCGGATATTGATAAAATCCAATTGCGTGTTAAGCGCGATTTGCCGAATATTCCGATTGACGAAGCCTTGTTGAAATTGTCACTCGAGGAGCTGAACCGCTTGATTGGCATGACGAAAATCAAGTTGCAAATCACGGAATTGGTCAATTTGGTCCGTTATTACCGTGAATCAGGGCGCGATGTCTTGGGTTCTTTCTTCTTGCACACCGTTTTTGTCGGCAATCCCGGGACGGGAAAAACGACGGTTGCGCGGATTTTGGCGAAGATTTACAAGGCTTTGGGCGTTTTGGAACGTGGTCACATGGTCGAAACCGACCGTCAAGGTTTGGTCGCGGGCTATGTCGGACAGACGGCATCCAAAACGGCGGAAAAAATCACGGAAGCCAACGGTGGCGTTTTGTTTATCGACGAAGCCTACTCCCTGACGAGCAACAGCGGCGCGGGTCGGGGCGATTTTGGCGACGAGGCGATTCAGACTTTGTTGAAACGGATGGAAGACAACCGCGGCGAATTCTTCGTCTTTGTGGCGGGTTACACCGAAAATATGGAGCAATTCCTGAAAGCGAATCCGGGTCTGTCGAGCCGTTTCGACAAGCAATTGCAGTTTGAAGATTATTCGCCCGATGAATTGATGCAAATCACGATTAGCATGATTAATGACGTTCAGATGCGGTTTTCGCCCGAAGCGGATGAACACGTGCGCGGCTATCTCGAATTTGTTCACGAATACCGCGATAAATACTTCGGCAACGCCCGAACGGTGCGTCAAATCGTGACGGAAGTCCTCAATAAGCACAATTTGCGCCTCGCGGCAATGCCCAAAAGCGACCGTACTGAGGGGGCCTTAAACATTGTGACGATGGAAGATGTGGCGCATTTGAACCGCGACAAAACGGAGTTCAATTCGTCCAAAAAGACGATTGGTTTCCGAGCAAAAGGCGCGCGGTAAGTGGGATTTTAAATTAAAAAGGGAGGAATTAAAAATGCTAAACGCGATAAATCGCGTTTAGCATTTTTTTAGGACCCCTCAGTATAAAGGTGGTTTTTTAGATTTTTCAAGTGAAAAATGACGTTTTCTGTCAACTTTCACGAGGTCGCTACTGTTTCTCAATTCTTTCCTTCCTGAATATTATTATTTTATTCTAAAAACTTCGCGTTTTTCTTTAGATAACTTAGATTTTAACGCGCACCATTTTTCCAATGAATGTTTACATTTGTCACAGCGTTAGAATCGTAAATCTGGCTCATAAGATTTTTTATTGCGCAGTTCAGACATTCAACAAATGCCCCATTTCCATTTGCTTCGTTTTTAGATAGCTTTTGTTCTCCGTTTTAGGTTCAATCAAAATCGGCAAACGTTCTAAAACGGGAATGCCTAAATCTTCCAAAGCATTGATTTTCAACGGATTATTAGTCAATAGAGCAACTGATTTTACACCTAAATCTTTCAGAATTGTCGCTGCATCTTCATACGTTCGGGCGTCTCCTGCGAAACCCAAATGCAGATTTGCTTCCAAAGTATTCAGTCCCTTATCTTGCAAACGGTAGGCTTTTAGCTTGTTAATCAAGCCAATTCCGCGCCCTTCTTGACGTAAATAAACGACGATTCCGCCCGATTTTGCCGCCTGTTGCAGCGCAAAATCCAACTGTTCGCCGCAATCGCAACGGTGCGAATGAAAGACATCGCCCGTCATACATTCAGAGTGAATCCGCACAATCGTTGGTGCATTTTCAGGGTCAAAACCTTCGGCAACCATCGCCAAATGTGGCAATGGGTCGTTTTTTTTTCGGCTATACGCTATGATTTGAAACGCGCCCCAATCGGTGGGCAAAATGGCGTCAGCTTGTCGTTTTAAATTTTTCTTCATCCGTAGCACGGACTTCAGTCCGTGAATATTTTTTTAAAATTAGGACCCCTCAGTATAAAAGCCCTTTTTTAAACAATTTAGTAGTTTTTCGGCGCAAAACTACAACTAAGAAGCGATGAATAAGGAAATTACAAATTAAAAATTGAGGATTAAAAATTTGTAAGCAACTGTATTGTCAGTCAATCACACATTGAAATTATATACTTTATTCTCTAACGATTCCTAAGCCGTGCATTAGAGATTGACTAATCCTAACAATTTTGTGCGTTTATTGGTTTAGATTTGTCCAAAATTAGACCCGTCAAAGTAAAATTAAGACCCCTCAGTATTTTCAGTCAACAATTAAAAACAACCGACTATGTGGTGGATTTACGCTTTATTATCAGCCTTTTTTGCTTCTTTGACCGCCGTTTTTGCAAAAATTGGCATCACGAATGTCAATTCTAATTTGGCGACTGCCATCCGAACGGTCGTGATTTTAGTCGTCGCGTGGGGCATCGTTTTCGCCCGTGGCGAAGCGAAAGGCTTGGCAACTTTGTCAAGACAAAACGTCCTTTTCCTCATTATTTCGGGCGTGGCGACGGGTTTGTCGTGGATATTTTATTTCAAAGCCTTGCAACTCGGCAAAGTCTCACAAGTTGCCCCCGTTGACAAATTGAGCGTGGCGTTGACCATCGTTTTGTCCATCGTTTTTTTGGGCGAAGCCTTGACAATTAAGACGGCAATTGGGGCGTTATTGATAATTGCAGGGACTTTTGTCCTCATCTTCTAATGCTTAAATTCACTTTTCTACCACACGTTAATGCGTGTAAAATCTTATCTACAATGAAAAAAATAATGTTAATCGTAGCCCTCGCGCTACCCCTCAGTATCTCGACCGTTTCGGCCCAAAATGCGGCACCTAAAGCGGAGAGAATGGTCAAAACGGACGTAAAAAAGGCAGAAAAGAAAGGAATCCACGGCACACCCGAAGCCGTAAAAGCCGCCTTCAAACAACGTTTTCCGACCGTCACAAAGGTCAAATATGACCACGAAAGCAACGGCGAATTTGAAGCAGGATTCAAAATGAACGGCGTAAAAATGTCGGCTAATTTCACCGCTGACGGCACTTGGCGCGAGACAGAAAGTGAAATCGGTGCGGCGGCATTGCCCACAACAATTACCCAATCAATTGCTATGAAATATCCAAAAGCTACCATCGTTGGAGCGGCAAAAATCGAAACGGCAGACAACGGCACGCGCTACGAAGCGGACTTGAAAACGGGCTTGAAAAAGTCGGAAGTTTTGTTCAACGAGAGTGGCAATGTCGTTAAATAACTGAGTGCATTTTAGCATAAAAAATAAAGGCGTGCTGTGAAAAGCACGGCTTTATTTTTTTGGGGACCCCTCAGTATAAATGCGTTTTTCAGGCAAAAGTAGGCTCAAAATGGCTTTTATACTGAGGGGTCTTAAAACGTACAAACGCTTGATTATCAACGGGATAGTCAAGCGTTTTGACGTTAAAATGCCGTATATACTGAGGGGTCTCTTTTTTCTAAAAAAAAATAACCCTCGCCGAAACCCAATTCGACAAGGGTTATTTAAGTGAAAAACGGAAAGTGATAAGGGGAAAATTAAGCCATAACCGCTTCTTCCTTTTCCACTTCTACTTTGTTCATCACGAGCGTTTGACGGCGGATAGATTCTTGATGCACTGCCGTCAACAATGAAATCACGAACTCGTCGGACAAGCCGCGTTGACGACCTTTTTCTACTGCCGAATTCAAGATTTCGTTCCAACGCGTAGGTTGCAAAATCGAAATATTGTTGCGTTTTTTGTACGAACCAATGTCCGATGCAAACTCCATACGCTTGCTCAAAAGGCTCAAAATATCGTTGTCAGTTTCGTCAATTCGGACGCGCAAAGCCTCAATTGAATTCAAGAAACCAGCGTCTTGCTCGGTTCTAATCGTCAAATTTTTAATGAGTTCTGCATAAACGGGCGGCGTAATTTGTTGTTTTGCGTCCGACCATGCTTCATCAGGATTGCAATGCACTTCTGTAATCAAACCGTCGAAATTCAAGTCCATCATTTGCTGTGCAACTTCCGCCAACATATGACGATTGCCACAGATATGCGAGTTGTCGCCAATAATCGGCAAATTCGGCATACGACGCATCAATTCAATCGCAATTTCAAAATGCGGCACGTTGCGGTATTGCGTTTTTGCCGCCGTCGAAAAGCCACGGTGAATCGCCGCGAGTTGCGTAATACCAACTTTATGCAAGCGTTCAAAAGCGCCCATCCACAATTCTAAATCGGGATTAATTGGGTTTTTAATCATCACAGGAATGTCGCAACCGCGCAAAGCATCCGCAATTTCTTGAACCGAAAACGGATTTACCGTCGTCCGAGCGCCAATCCAAAGGACATCAATGCCGAATTTCAACGCCTCATACACGTGGTGTGCATTCGCCACTTCCACGGTTGTGCGCAAGCCTGTTTCCTCTTTTACGCGCTTCAACCATTTCAAACCTTCGCTGCCAACGCCTTCAAACATCCCCGGGCGCGTGCGCGGTTTCCAGATTCCACTGCGGAAAAGGTCAACATTGCCTTGTGCCGCAAGGTCGCGGGCGATGCTCATAACCTGTCCTTCCGTCTCGGCAGAACACGGACCCGCTATCAAAAACGGGCGTTTGCTGGCTGGTATAAATGATTTTAATTCCATAATAAAGTCTTTCCTTTTTGTTGATAAATAATTGATTCTTAATGATTTATATTTTTCATCCACGAATTTTCGCAGATTTTCACTGATTTACTTTTGAAAAGAGGACCCCTCAGTATTTCCCCTCAAATGTCTTAAATTTCGATTGTTACTACGTTTAAAAACACATCGTTGAGGTGCTCAAAATCTTTATCGGTTGTCAAAAGTGTTGCATTTAAAACTTGTGCCGTTGCCGCAATCCACAAATCATTTTTGCCCATATTTCGCGCACTCATGCCTTTGGGTAAAGATTTTGTTTCATATTTTCCCTGACTGTAAACGTCAATATCGGCGTATGCAACGATTAAGTTTTCATCCATTTCGATAGAAACGGGGTTTAATAATTCTATTAATTGTTTACAAAAAATACGACGCTTATCGCCCCAACGATTACGTCTTGCAATTGATTCAATTTCTGCAGCACTCACGATTGATATGAAAGCCTTGTTTTGGACTTCAAAAACCCGTAAATCGGTAAGAAATTTATTGATTCGGTCATTTTCTCGAATAATACCGATAAGTATGTTTGTATCTAAAAAGTAAGTCATCGGTTCTATTTTTTTAATGCTTCAATCCATTCTTCCGCAGGTGGTGTGTCCTTAAATATTTTCTGTAATTCTTGAATCGCTTCCCACTTAATAGCGTGTTTTTTTGCAAACGCTTCCGACCCGTAATCCACTTTTTGGGCAACTGGTTGGGCTTCGTAACCCGTTTCCCGCAAGGCACTGAGCAACGCTTCCCGCATTGCCGCAGGGTTATTTTTTAGCCAATCCGCCAACATATCCCGCATGATTTGCTGAAAATCGGGCGAATTTAAGGTCGTTTCGACTACTTTTTTACTTATTGTCGCTGTTCCCATGCGTTTTGATCACTTTAAATTATCGAAAATAAAAAAATAGGACCCCTCAGTATATTGGCACTTTTGAGCCACAAATTTACACTTTCCCATTTATTTCAACGCATTTTAATTGCCTCAAATTACAATGCTCAAAACCCGTTTCTTTCAGGCGTCAAGAATGTATTTGCGAATTCATTCGCACTCGTAACTGCAAATTTATTTGCAGAATAGACGTAAAAAATTACATTTAAGCGTGAGATTTCTCTTATTTTGCCTTGTGCTGCAAATAAATTTGCAGTTACGGGTGCAAATGAATTTGCAAATACATTTAAGACAAAACAGTTTCAACATTAAAAATCAAGCAATTCAATGAATCAGAATCAAAATTCCTACGCCCACGGCACGACCGTTTTTCCACTTATTGGCGAAACAATCAGCGAAAATCTGCGCAATACGGTGGCTAAATTTCCCGAAAACGACGCGTTAATTTGCGTTCAGCAGAACTACCGCGCCACTTATCAACAGTTTTGGGAACAAGTCGAAACGGTTGCCAAAAGTTTTTTGGCAATCAACGTCAAAAAGGGCGACCGCGTGGCAATTTGGGCGCCGAATCGCTACGAATGGGTCTTGACGCAATACGCAACGGCGCGCATCGGGGCGATTTTAGTCAATATCAATCCCGCCTATCGGACGTCTGAATTGGGGTACGTTTTGGGGCAATCGGGCGTCTCAGTCTTGGTATCAGCCTTGACTTTCAAAGGCAGCGATTATGCCGCGATGATTGACGATACACGCGTTTTAAATACTGATTTACAAACAGTTATATATTTAGATAAAAACTGGAACGACTTTTTAGCAGGAGCAAAAAACGTCTCAACCGAACAATTAGAAGCCGTTGAAAACACCTTGCAATTCGACGACCCCATCAATATTCAATACACATCAGGCACGACGGGTTTCCCGAAAGGCGTGACTTTATCGCACCATAATATATTGAATAATGGTTATTTCATCGGCAAACGATTGCGCTACACCGACCGCGACCGCGTGTGCATTCCCGTCCCGTTTTATCATTGTTTTGGAATGGTGATTGGCAACCTTTGCTGCACGGCACACGGCTGTTGCATGGTCGTTCCCGCCGAAAGTTTTGACCCCCTCAGTATTTTGCAAACCGTTGAGCGTGAACGATGTACGTCGCTTTATGGCGTGCCGACGATGTTTATTGCGACGCTGCAATTGCCCGAATTTGACACATTTGATTTGACATCGCTGCGAACGGGCGTCATGGCGGGTTCGCCGTGTCCCGTGGAAGTCATGAAGCAAGTGCAAACGCGGATGCACATCCCCGAAATGAGCATTTGCTACGGCATGACCGAAACGTCGCCCGTTTCGACGCAAACCGTCATTGGAACGCCGCTCGAGAAACAAGTCAGCACGGTCGGAACCGTGCAAGACCATACCGAAATTAAGATTGTTGACCCCGAAACGGGAGCCGTCGTCCCGCGTGGCGTTGGCGGCGAATTATGCACCCGTGCGTATTCTGTTATGTTGGGTTATTGGAACAACGAAAAAGCGACTGCCGAAGCGATTGACGACGCCCGTTGGATGCACACAGGAGATTTAGCAACTATGGATAAAGAAGGCTATATCAACATAGTAGGTCGAATTAAGGACATGATTTTGCGCGGCGGCGAAAACATTTATCCAAGAGAAATTGAAGAATTTTTATACACGCACCCCGCCATTCAAGACGTGCAAGTAATTGGCATTCCGAGCGAAAAATACGGCGAAGAAGTGATGGCTTGGGTGAAATTAAAAGCGGATATGAACGCATCGAGCGCTGATTTACAGGCATTTTGTCACAATCAAATCGCGCGTTATAAGACCCCTCAGTATTGGAAGTTCGTGGACGGTTTTCCGATGACAATCACGGGTAAAATCCGAAAAATAGAGATGCGCGAACAGTCAATTGTGGAACTGAGTTTGGAACACGCGGCGCGGATTAAGACGTCGTAAGTAAAAAATACTCATTATTTCACACTAAATCATCATACATCATTCAATAAAATTTAACTATGTTTTTCATTTTATCAAAAGTGCTTTCGTTTATTATCCAACCCACAATGTGGCTCATTGGCTTATTGGGTTGGGCGTTTTTCACTAAAAATTCGACAAAAA
>JAYUKJ010000963.1:0-2067 GCA_043764555.1 Saprospiraceae bacterium | reverse complement strand
TTCTCAAACAAGCAATTGGCCACGCATGGTTCAATTAGCTTGCCTACTTTACGAAACAAATGGCAGTTTGGTCGAAAGTAGGAACTTTATCATTAAGCCCGAAAATTATACAATTCCTTACGATGCCGCTGAAATTCACGGTATCACGACAGAAAGGGCATTGAAAGAAGGCGTTGACCTCAAAAGTAGTTTGACCGACTTTCAAGATTTGGTATCACAAGCGACCTATTTGGTGGCGCATAACATGGAATTTGATGAAAAAATTGTTGGCGCAGAATACCATCGTAAAATAGGTAGCGACCCACTTACAGGCAAAAGGAAGTTTTGCACAATGAAAAGCCCTGCGGTAATCAGCTATTGTGCGATACCACCTTTACGCTACGGAAGTTACAAGTGGCCTAAATTAAGCGAATTGCACTACAAGCTGTTTGGGGCTTATTTCGATGAAGCGCACGATGCCAGCGTTGATATACAAGCGACGGCAAGATGTTTCTTCGCATTGAGAAAGAACAACATCATTTGATGTTGTAATTCTATCAAATTTTGTTTGATAAGCATTGACAGACGCTTTAACAATTTCGATTTGGGTAGCAATTTCGACAGCTTCATTTTGCTGTTCAATTGCATTACTGAGCGGCACGCTTTTTTCTATGCGGTCGCTAATTTTATAATTATTTGATAATCAATACTTTGTGCGATAAAATTTTTGTAGTAAAATAGCCAATCTGATGATATTTTAAATCCATTTTTGAATATTTCAGCAATTGATTGAATCCATTGACTTGGACTATAACCTGAATATGTTTGATTTGAGGGCTGATTTATTGAACTTATTTTTTGATTTTCTTTATTTTGTTCTTTTTGCATCTCACTAATGCAATCTTGTTTCAACTTAATTTGCAGCAATGCTGTGATTAGAATAATTAAAAAGTGTATTTGTGCGCCGTTTTCTGACGTTGAAAACAAATGAATGCCGTTTAGGGTTCTTTTTATAAACTTAAAAAATAGCTCAATTTGCCATCTATAGGCATAAAGCATAATGATTTGTAAGGTATTTAGGTCAAAACGATTGGTACAAATGGTAAAATGGGAGGTTAAGACGGTAAATCGAATGAGCCTGTACACCTTTTTATGCGGGTCGTTTAGAAAATAAATAACATCCTCTTTAATTTGACTGAAACACCGAGGCATGAGCGCATTGCCTGTTTGTATATCTACCGAAAAAATAATGTCAAAAATAAAATTTTCTTTAAGCCTAAAAATGAAAAAAGCATGGCTTTTGTCAATAAAACTGGCTAAATCGAAGCTAAAATAGCCTCTGTCAGCGATATAAGTGCTGGCTTTTTCGACAATTGACTTCAAGAAACTACGCTCGCAAGAGTTACCTTTGGCCACCAAAAATTCGCTCGGTGACAAGGTGTTCAAGCAAAAAGATAAATGAAGCCGAATGGCTTTTTTATTTCTTTTATAACCTGCCCAGTCCACGGAGTTTAACGTCGGAAAAAGGCTGCCATCTACTAATTTGAAAATGCCTAATTCTTTTAAATCAGGCAACTGCTGAAAATCTATTCGATTCAACAAATAAGTGTATAACTTATTGACAAACAAATAGTTAAAGCGAGAAAAACCGTCTTTAAAGGTGCTAAAAGCAACGGCTTTGAGACCTAATTTTTCAATATTTTCATTGCTTGATAAATCAAGAACTAATTTGCGGAAAGAGTCAATTTTAATGCTCGTACCATAAATGAGGTTTTTTATGAAATCCTCATAAGAGAAAGTGCGCGAACCACTAAGTTGGTCAATTTGCTCACTTTCCTGTTTAAGAAACACCGATAGCGGTGACAATAACTGGAGAAATAAAGTCTGCATCTGTTGAATTTTAGCGATGCAAATCTATGTAGTATTTGAAAGCTCCCGCCGCTATCAATTTTTATACCGCTCACTAATGGAAATTTTCTGAAAAATAACTTTTTTTAACATCGTATCACATATCGAATCTTTAAAACCTTAGCTATGCGACAACTGAAAATTACCAACAAAATCACGAGCCGCGAAAGCATGGCGCTC
>JAYUKJ010000962.1:0-6904 GCA_043764555.1 Saprospiraceae bacterium | reverse complement strand
TTTTTTCAAGTTACTTCATCACCCAAAACGTTGACTAAGTAGCGCATTATCACGGGCATCATGGAGAATAGCCACGATTGTAGCCATCTTGCGCGTTTCATTTAGCTCAAAAAACAAGCGATAAGGGAATTTCTTTAGGCGTGTTCCGCGCAAATGTTGGTATTTAAAAGCGGATGCTTCGGGATAAAGGGCGATAAATTTTAGGCGGTCTAAGACGGCTCTTTCAAATTTCTTTTCAACACCTTCGTTCTTATCTTCATACCATTCGTAAGCCTCGGAATAATCGGCAAGCGCATCGGGTGAAAATCGAATTGTGTAACTCATAGCGCGACTTTTCGTTGTGCAGTCAATTTTTTAACGTCCTCCCAACTGTAAAAATCGGCGTCGGGCGTTGAACGCAATGTCTCAATGCGCTCATCTAAAATGCGTTTATGCGCTTCGGGAATATCATCGTCGGCATCCACCATGCTGATATTCAATTTTTTAAGCAATTCTACAATAAAATTAGCTTCTTTGCTATTATCAGGCAATTTGATAGTAATTGTCATGTCTTAAATTATTTTAATTTTTTGATGAATGATGCCCAAATATACACGGCTATTTTTGATTTTTAGAGAAAAAAAAGGCGTTTTTTCATAAATAAGTCAAAAAAAGGCGTTTATACTGAGGGGTCTCTTTTTTCCACTGATTCTATTCTCAATTCGCGAATAGCGAACAAATTAATTTTTGAACGCCAATTCCAACTCCACTTTATCATCAAAAGGATGTTTGACACCTTGGATTTCTTGATATTTTTCATGCCCTTTTCCTGCCAAAAGGATAATATCGCCGTGTTGTGCCAACCTTACAGCCGTGCGGATTGCTTGGCGGCGGTCGGGGATTTCGAGAACCTTTGTGAGGTCTTTTTCGGTCAAATTTGACTTCATTTGCTCGATTATACTGAGGGGTCTTTCGGAACGCGGATTGTCGGATGTGAGGATGACGGTGTCGCTTAAAGTGGCGCACACTTTACCCATTATTTGCCGTTTTACGGGGTCGCGGTCGCCGCCTGCACCCGTGATGGTGATGATTTTTTGACCCACTTTTCGGAGTTGACGGACGGTTTCCAAGACCTTTTCAAGCGCATCGGGCGTATGAGCATAATCCACAATACCAATCACATCGGACGTTGGGTGACGGATGTAATCGAAGCGTCCTTCGGCTCCTTTCAAATCACTCAAACTCGTTAGAATTTCCGTTTTGTCGGCTCCCAAAAGGACGGCGGCGGAATAAACTGCGAGCAAATTATAGGCATTAAATTCGCCAATCATGCGGGCAAAAAAGTCTTGTCCATCCATCTCCAAATGCAAACCCATGAGGCTATTATCGAGAATTTTGGCGCGAAAAGTGGCGATTTTACGCAAAGCGTAGCTATTTTTCTCGGCTTTTGTGTTTTGCAACATCACTTTTCCGTTGCGGTCGTCGTGATTTGTTAAGGCAAAAGCGGTCTTTGGCAAGTCGTCAAATAGGCGTTTTTTTGCCGCCAAATATCGGTCAAATGTCTTGTGATAATCCAAATGGTCGTGGGTAATATTTGAGAAAATGGCGCCCGCAAATTGGATGCCCGCCGTTCTATTTTGTTCCAACGCATGGCTCGAAACTTCCATAAAAGCGTAATCACAACCTTCCGTTACCATCGTCGCAAAAAGGCTTTGGAGCGCAATTTGGTCGGGCGTCGTGTGCGTAGAAGGGATGATTTTTCCCGTAATTCGGTATTCCACCGTCGAAATCAAGCCGCATTTGTAGCCCATATTTGAAAACAAATCGTAGAGCAAAGTCGCCGTTGACGTCTTACCATTCGTGCCTGTGATGCCCACAACTTTGAGCTTTTGAGTAGGATTGTCATAGAAATTTGCGGCAGCCAAACCCAAGGTTTCCGCCGCATTTTCAACAACAATAAACGTGACGTTTTCGGGCAAATCGTCGAGCAAATCGTCGGGCAAAATTTCGCAAATTACGGCAGTTGCGCCTTGTTCAATCACTTTCGAAATGAACGAATGACCATCAACTTGCGTGCCTTTGACGGCAACAAACAACGCATTTGGCGCAGCTTTTCGGCTGTCAAATATGATTTGAGCGACTTCGCGTTCGGCGTCACCAACAATTTGTTTAACTTTTAGACCCCTCAGTATAGTGGCTATTTTTTTCATAAAAATGGTTTTAAATGACACAAAGAAAGCGTTTTTGACGCCGTTTTAACACGAATTCTATTGAATTTTACGAATTACACGAATTTTTCACTACTAAACCTAATTCGGAATATTCGTTTAAAAAGGGGTCGCTTTCGTTGGAAAGGGACCCCTCAGTATAAATGCTGATTTTACGCTTAAATCGCTAATTCAGTTGTTAAAATATGTTTGAATTTGCGAAGAATGAGCAAAATACGCTGTAAACCCTCTTTATTTGTTGATACAATACCCGTACTGACGCAATAATCTTTGTCGTCTAACACCATAAAGTACCAATTCTCACCAAAGACAGCACAGCCATAAAGCGGATACTTCCGCTCTGTTTGCGATTGTGCAATGAGCATAGCCAATAACAATTGAGCAATCGGATCTTTAGTTCTTTTACGGGGTTTGTATTCGTGGAAGTAGAAATAGGGCGTTTCCATGTAGTCGAGCGTCGCTTTTGCTAAGGCATAATCAGCAACGACGGCTAACTTTTGCCCTTGCACGACACCTTTCATATCCACATCGAAAGTACCTTCAAACTCATCAGTATCATAGTCCACCATTTCGAGAATATTGGCAATGAACTTCATTTTCAACGTTTCCTCGTTCCAAGTACCCGCGCTTTTTAGGAGTTTCAATCGCCATTTTTCAAGGCGTAGTAATTCATCAGGCGGCACTTGACCTGATACATCAAGCCAGGCGTCCAAAATAGGGAAGCCTTCAAGTATTTTAGTCAAACCAAAGGTTTTGATGATTAAACCTTCTATCCAATTAATAGATTCTGATGTTGCTTTTGCCATGATTAATTCAATTTCAGTGCAAATGTAGCTGTTTTTTCACACTCAATACAAACTTTTTACAAGGTTTGAATCGAACGTATATCCTAAAAGTCGGTGCGGAACAAGCTAAGTTTGCGAAGCAACTAACAAAATCATAATGACAAAGATTTTCGCGTAGCTAAAAAAAAGAGGTCGCTTTCGTTGGAAAGAGACGCCTCAGTATAAAAACCAAAAAACCTCGAAAACGACGTGTTTTCAAGGCTTTTTGGCTTTTATACTGAGGGGTCCTATTTTTGAGAATCACCCACTATTTTTACTTATCCGTCCGTCCGCTACGGTCAACAAATGCCGCCGCCGCTTGTTGCGTTCCCGCCAACACTATATCTTGAATATTGACATAATCGGCACGCGATGCGATGAAATAGATGGATTCTGCGACATCCGACGCTTTTAATGGCGTGAAATCGTCATAAATCTTCGCTTTTTCGGCATCGCCGTGGAAACGAACGAGCGCAAATTCGGTTTCTTCAACTGCACCAGGTGCGACTTGACTCACCCGAATCCCGTACTTGTGCAAATCAACGCGCATGGCTTTTGTCAAAGCATCTACCGCGTGTTTTGTGGCGATATAAACGTTACCATTTGGATAAATTTCTTTGCCCGCAATCGAACTCAAATTGATGATGTGTCCTTTTTTACGCGCCACCATGCTCGGCGCAACTGCCCGCGTGACGTACAACAAACCTTTAATATTGGTGTCAATCATCACTTCCCAATCCGCAACGTCGCCTTCGTGAATCGGCGACAAACCACTCGCTAAACCCGCGTTATTAATCAAAATATCCACGTTTTTGAAGTCTTCTTCCAACTCACTGACGGCAGTTTTGATGCCTTCAAGGTTGCGAACGTCAAAATTCAAAATTTGGATACGATTATTATACGTCGTTTCAAAAGTCGTTTTGATTTCTTCCAAACGCTCATTCCGACGTCCAGTCAAAACCAAACGGTAGCCATTTTTGGCAAAAATTTCCGCCGTTGCGCGACCGATGCCCGCCGTTGCACCCGTTATCATCACCGTCATGCCGTTGTCATTCACAATCGCAACGGGTTCTTCCACAACAATCGGCTCGGGTTGTGGCACTTCATAGTAAAAATGAACGTCATTTGATTCCGTTTTAAAAGCGCCATTCAATTCCGTTGCCCGCGCATAAAACGCGGCTGCTAACTGCTGATTGCCCGTTTCTACGTAAGATTTAGCCAATTCAAACGTCGCTCCATCGTGTTGCGGAGCCGATTCAACAGCGCGAATGAAATGCTCAATCGCCGTTGCGTGTTCGCCTTTTTGCTCAATCAACATCATGCCCAAACGGTATTGCGCGTCCGCATTTGATGGGTCTTGCGCAACCGCATCTTGGAAATAACGCAAGGCTTTTCGGCTCTGTTTTTTGAAATGTTCCTTCGTGAGTTGACCCAATTTATAGTAAATTCCCGGGTAATCAGGATTCAAAAGCGCCACTTTTTCCAACGAATTCAAACTCAACGTATGGTCGCCTTGTTGCTCCGCCAAATACGCCAAAAGCACGTAAGCCTCAACGTTTTTACGGTCGGTTTCCAACAAAATTTCCAATTGTTCCGTCGCTTCCGTCAAGCGGCTTTGCTGTGCCAATTCAGCCGCGAGTTGATAGCGTGCCGCATTGTCCGCGGGATGCTCATTTGTTTCATTCATCAACTTTTGAACATTTTCAACGCCATTAAGGGACCCCTCAGTATAAACGACATTTCCCCCCTCCAACAGCGAATCTTCGGATAAAGGTTCATCTTTAATCGTCGGAAACGGAGAACTCAAAGGCGTTGCTCTTTCGATAACCAATTGATTCACAATCTTTTCCATCGCCTTAGGAGCGGGTTCTTCGAAAAGTGCCGCCGTTTCTTCGGTCAATTTATGATTAATATTTTCTTCAAATTCAAAGTGCGCAGCAGGTTCTTCGGCGTCGTCTAAAATACGTGCCACCTGAGATTTAATGTCGTCGGCATCCACATTTTCCGTCAAATCTCGGAATTCAGCATCCGCTTTTTCAACGAAATTTTCGACTTCCACGACAGGCGTTGGTGCAATATCAACAATCGGCTCAACAATCGGCGCAATCGTCGGCGCAACGACTGCCGCAGTAATCTCCTCCACTTTTGAAGGACTCTCAGACAATGCTTTCAAGCGCATTTTCTGTTGAAATTCTCGCTCGGCTTCGGCCGCAATTTGTTTCACCAAATCAGAATCAGAGTCATCCAAATGCACGGGGTTGCCGTTGCCATTGCTTGGTTGAGGCGTCGAAAGTGCGTCGCTGTGCATACCATTTTGAACAGGTTCAGTTGCCACAATTTCATCATTTGACACATCACTTTTGTTGACAAATTCGCGTAATTCCTCATCCTTTAAAATCTGTTCAAGCGTAAAACCGCCAAAACCGTTTTTGTCAACGGGCGCGTTGTCCGTCGTAAAAATAGCATCTACTTGACGGCTGACATTTTCCGAAATCTCCAATTTTGCAGAGACGGGTTTTTCATCACGCATTCCTGCAATCATCGTTTCAAGCGATGTCGGGCGGTCAAGTCCATCATTGATTAATTCGTTGGCACGAATTTGAAAATCACTCGTAGGACTTTGATTATCAACAACTTGCGTTGGTTCAACGACCATTTCTGCCACCTTTTCAGCAAGCGGCTCTTTCATATAATTCACGCCATTTGACGCCAATTCTTTCATTTTATCGGCGGCTTCCGACACCGTTATTTTGTTCATTGTCGGTGCATCGGCGTGTTCACTCGGTGCTGCTTTTTGGTCACTAATGAGCGATTCCAAATAGTTATTCGTCTCCGAAGTACCATTTTTGCTGCCGAAATGCACGCCACTTGCGAAAGGATTGTAGCCACTTTCTTCCTCAACGAGCGCGGGTTCCAATGCTTCAACGGCAGCTAATTCGGTCGGAAAAACGGTGTGATGCACGTTCGCTGTGCGCGCCGAAATCGCCATTTCTTCCGACACTTGAATGCCCAAAACGCGGTATAAAACAATGAAATTCGAGTCCTCAAATTGGTCAAAACTATAATACTCCGTCGAGCGCAAATAGCGCAACAACTCACCAATTTCGCTTGAAATTGTCCGAACAACGCGCACTTTTTCGTTGAAAGCCACTTCGTCGCCATCCGATTTTTTGCGCCGCAAGTCCAAATAGCGGTCTTGCCAATGGTTCATGTATTGAATAACATTGCTCACACGGTCAAACGACGTCGGCATGATGACGGGGCGGCCGTTTTCTTGATAAGCGCCCTCAGTAGTGACCGTAATGAGGCGCTGCGCCGTGCCGAGTGATTGAATCAGCGGCAACGCATCGTTCATGCATTTTTCCGATTTCAAAAAATTGTCACTCACGAGCAACAAAACGGGTGCGGTGCTGGAATAACTGGCTTTTCGCAAAGCCTCCATGCCCGTTGAGAAGTCAAAAACGACTTTTTCAATCGTTGCTTTGCCGTTCAATGCCGAAGCGATTTTGGCAGCAACCATCTGATTTTCAGTGCAATAAGCAAGTATTAGTTTCGTCATAAGAGGCTCTGTTTCAGAGTTTAAAAAATTTCAAATTTCAGATTCCAAGGATTTTAAATGCCAAGGACTTCAAATTCCAGATTCCAAATTTCAAGGATTTCAATATTCTAAAGATTCCAAATTTCAAGACCTCGAAACACCCAAAATATTAATTATATACTGAGGGGTCCTCGAAATTTGGAATTTTTGAAATTTGGAATCCTTGGAATTTGGAATCCTTCAAAAACTATTCCGACATGAGTTTTTTTACAAAATCGTCGAATTCCTTTTTAAAATCAGCATATTTACTGGTCGCAGGGCCATCAAAACCCGTG
>JAYUKJ010000961.1:0-6906 GCA_043764555.1 Saprospiraceae bacterium | reverse complement strand
AGTTGGCAAGTATCCACCCGAATCGGGAATTCTTGGGCAATTAAATTAGTGAAATGGAGGAGAATAAAGAGGCTAACAATATAAATTTTTCTCATTGGTTATCGTTTTAAATTGGCAATGTTCTGTCTTTCAAATGCGAATATAACAAAGTGTTTTGTTTTAAAATAAAAAACGGCGCACCTATTAAGTTGCACCGTTTTTTGGCTCAAAAAGCGTCATATACTGAGGGGACCCTATTTTTGAAAAATAGCATTCGCAGTCATTTGAAAATCCGAAACCGCAGGAGCAGCCGAACACATCATTTCACCTTGACAAATCTTAACGTCAATTGGAGAGGTGTAAACGTAAATTTGTTTTTGTTGAGGAAGAATATGCCATACAACTTCCATCTCCGCTTGAAAATATTCTCCAAGTTTATTATTAGCCCGATTAATACCATCCGTATCAGAAATGACTTCAATCACAAAAGAAGGCAGACTGCGGTTGTCTCCTTTATTAAGTTGACTTTTTGTTACATAAGCCATGTCGGGGCGACGCCCTTGCTCCTGCAAAGTCTCAATTTCTACTTCATCAAACAAACCATCACCAGCTTGATAAGCCGATGTTTGCGAAAAGGCACGCCTAATGTTATCGGCAATGTAGAGTTCTTTAATTTTCATTCGACGGGGCGTTTTCTCAACAATACCTTGATTTAATTCATATTTGAAACCGTCCTCACGGTCGGAATACTTGTACCAAAACTGTTCTAAGGTCATTCGTTTTACCCTTTTAACAGTCGGCGAAGGCATAGTAGCCGTTAGATTTTGAACAGAAGTTGCAGTTGCCATCTTTTATTTTTTTTTTCAAAGGTAAATACTTTTCTCAAATTGCAAAACGAAAAAAAGGGACTCCCGAAGAAAAATCGGGACAGGCTCCTCAGTATAAAACTGATTTTTACCCATTTTTACCTATATGTTAACTTTCCAAAGCCTTGATAACCAAGCCATTAGTCGCTTTCGGGTCGGCTTTTCCTTTCGACCTCTTCATGACTTCACCGACGAAAAAGCCCAATAAACCTTTCTTTCCTTTGCGGTATTCGTCCACTTTTTGAGCGTTTTCTGCCATCACTTCGGCGATGATTTTAGCTAAAAAATCGGTGTCCGAATTTTGAAATAAATTCAACTTTTCGGCTAAAAATGCGACGGAAATTAAGGCGTTTCCACGGGTTTTATCTTTCAATAATTCAGGAAATAAAGTCTGATAAGCGGCTGAATTAGATATTTTTCCACCGTCAATTAAATTTAAAAATTCAGATAACTCATTGATAGTCAATGGAAAATCGGTCAATTCAATCTTTAATTCATTCGCCGTTGGCAGAATTTTGTTGATAATTAAGTTAGAAAGCGATTTATACTGAGGGGTCCCTATTTTCCCCATTTGCGTTGCAAAATCTTTGAAATACGTATAAATCGCCCGTTCTTCCGTCAACAACAAAGCATCGTATTCAGGCAAGCCAAAGGTTGACATCAATTCGGCACGGGCGGCATCGGGAAGCTGCGGCATTTCACTTTTGATGCGTTCCAAAAATTCGGGTGTCAAGATAATCGGCGGTAAATCGGGGTCGGGAAAATAGCGGTAATCGTGGGCATTTTCTTTGCTTCGCAAAGGCGTTGTAACACCCGTTGCGGGGTCAAAATTCAGCGTATTTTGCTGAACCGTTCCACCACTTTCTACGAGTGCAATCTGTCTTTTTGTTTCAAATTCAATCGCTTTTCGCGCAAAACGCATCGAATTCACGTTTTTCACTTCGCAACGCGTCCCAAATTCCAACTGCCCAACGGGACGAATCGAGATGTTGACATCGCACCGCAAAGAGCCTTCTTCCATGTTGCCATCCGAGACGCCAATCCACCGCACCAAATGCCGCATTGCCGACATAAACGCATCCACTTCTTCTCCGCTTCGCAAATCGGGTTCGGTCACAATCTCAACGAGCGGCGTCCCCGAACGGTTCAAATCAATCAAAGTTGCCGTCGGATTTTGGTCATGAATGGATTTTCCCGCGTCTTCTTCCATGTGAATATGGTGCAAACGCACAGATTTGGACCCCTCAGTAAGCCGCACATTTATCGCCCCACCGATGCAAATCGGGTGCTTATCTTGCGTAATTTGATAGCCTTTTGGCAAATCGGCGTAGAAATAATTTTTTCTATCGAACGCATTTCGCTCATTAATCCGACAGCCCAAAGCCATTCCGAGCCGCACGGCATATTCAATTTGTTTTTTATTCATGCGCGGCAAGGTGCCAGGATGCGCGAGCGAAACGACCGATGTTTGCGTGTTCGGTTCGCCGCCAAACTTGGCAGAATCCGAGCAAAACGCCTTGCTCAAAGTCCCTAACTGAACGTGGGCTTCGAGACCGATGACGGTTTCGTATTGTGTTTTTTGAATAACTGTATTCACTTTTTTCGTAATTTATGTTGATAAATAATTGGCGATTTTAAATAATAAAACCTGCGCGATTAAGTCATCGTGCAGGCTTTTTTTGACTTTGATTTTCTTATTTTTATTCAAAAATATCACTTGCTTTCAACGTAAAACCGTCAATAACGAACGATGAAAGACTACCGTCGCTTTTAATTTTGTTGCGGATAATAAATTCATCTTCAAAATTTTCGTACTGCGTAATTGTTTGTTTTTCAAGATTAATCAACCAATATTCACGAACACCATGCGTTTCAAAAACATATTTTTTGTAAGACATTTCTTTAGCTGTATTACCTTCTGAAAGAATCTCGACAATAAAATCTGGCGCACCTTTTATTTGTCGGTCTTTGATGGACGCACGTTCATTTGAAACAACGATGATGTCTGGTTGCATCGTGTCATTTGGATTAAAAATAACGTCCATTGGCGCATAGAACAACTCACCAATTGGGTTGTCGTGCAAATAATTGTCGATTAGGCGTCCTAAACGACGCGACAGCCTTTGATGAGGAATAAGTGGACTTGGCATAAGAATAATTTTACCGTTGTGTAGTTCATAATTACCGCTATCGGGCGGTGTCAGACGGGCGTAATCCTCAAAAGTCAGCAACTTAGGTTGCGTGAATTTAAGCGGTTTTGGTTTCGCCAATCTTGATGTCCGTGCTTCTGCTACCATATCTTTTAATTTTTTTACAAAAATAGCTATTTTTAACACTTTTCCAAGCAAAAATACTGAGGGGTCCTATTTTTAGAAGATTCCAAATTTCAGATTCCAAATTCCAACTTGCAATTAAATTCGTAATTTGACAATGCGATTGTTCCGTTTATTTTAAAGAGCGTTTTCAACCGAAAATCTCTCGCGCTGTCACCTTAAAACCCTCGATTGCGATGGATGAAAGACTGCCTTCAATATTTATTTTTTCCTTAATCACCAATTCATCATCAACATTTTCGTACTGCGTAATCGTGTGTTTATTAAGGTTTATGAGCCAATATTCAAGCACACCGTTGGTTTCAAAAGCGTGTTTCCTGTACGACATTTGCTTATCCGCATGACCAATTTCGACAATAAAATCGGGTGCGCCTTTAACCTGTTTGTCAATGATGGACAATCGCTCATTTGTAACAAAAAAAATGTCGGGTTGCAACACATCATGAGGCGTAAAAATAACGTCTATCGGCGGCGACAACAGCTTTCCAAGTTTATTTTTGACGATGTAATTGCCCAATTGTTGGGTCAATTTCAACGCCAATGTTTGGTGGGCTTCGGTAGCGTGTGGTATGCGCACAATTCGACCATTGTGCAACTCTTGGTTCCCGTTTTGAAGCGGCGCCCGTTTGGCATAATCGTCAAAAGTCAACAGCTTGGGTTGATTGAGTTTTGATTTTTTCGGTTTCTCCGATTTTGGTTTGCGCTCTATCATAACGTCTATTTTTTTTGCAAAAATGAGCTTTTTTTAGCTCGTTTTCGATGAATATACTGAGGGGTCTTAATTTCAAAGATTCCAAATTTCAGGGATTTTAAATTTCAATGCACTAAGAATCCTTGAAATTTGGAATCTTTGGAATTTGAAATTAATCCAAAAATCGCGCTTTCAGTTCCTTCGTCGGCAACCAACACGACTCCTGTTTTCCGAACCAACGATAGCGATTTTTTGCAATAATTTTATAAACAAAATCGCGAATAAATTTGGGCACAATTAAGAAAACTGCCATCAATTGTATGCCGCCCGACAACCGTTTTGCAATCCTCAAAGCTGCCGTTGAACGGTCATAAACGACGTCATTTTCTAACAAGATAATCGAATTGAGCGCAGAAAGGGACCCCTCAGTATAAAGCCCATTTTTTGCCAAAATTGCCCGTCCAAAGTCCGATTGTAGCGCGGAAAAGCGAAAAATCGCCGTCGGGTCGCGCTCAATAACGAACTGAACGGAGGCATTGCAAAGGTTGCAAACGCCGTCGAAAAGGATGATGGGAGACGCTGAATTATCCATATCAAATTACATTTTTTTATCCCCTATTTGCCGTGTAATCACAATAACCGCCAACCAAACGGCAAACAAATAAACCAACACAGCGGGCAATGTCCCAAACCATTTTGATTTGGCGAAAACGCCCAATAATGGGAAATTAAACAAGAGCATCGCGGCGGCAAAAAGTCCAAAAAGGCGAGCGGAACGGTTAGACATTTTTTTTAAATTAAAGGATTCCAAATTCCAAAGATTCCAAATTCCAAAGATTTCAAGATTAGGAGTTAGAATCTTTGAAATCTGGAATCTTTGAAATCTTTGGAATCTTTGGAATTATGATAATTGCCTCAAATACATCTGAATTGTATTGTGCAAACCGTAATATAAAGCGTCTGAAATCAAGGCGTGACCAATTGAAACTTCGGCCAAACCTTCCACATTTTGCTTGTAATATTTCAAATTTTCGAGATTCAAATCATGCCCCGCGTTGATACCCAAGCCTAATTTATTGGCTAAAATGGCGGCTTTAGTGTGCGCTTCAACGGCTTTTTCGCGGTCTTTTGCGTAGTTTTTAGCATAATCGCCCGTGTAGAACTCGATTCTATTGGCACCTAATTTCTTTGCGCCCTCGACCATTTTTTCATCCGCATCGACGAATAAAGAGACGCGAATTTTTTGACCCCTCAGTATATCAACCGTTTCTTTCAAAAAATCGAAATCTTTTACCGTGTCCCAACCGTGGTCGGAAGTGAGTTGTGACGGGTCGTCGGGAACGAGCGTTGCTTGGGTCGGTTTATTGTCCAAAACGAGTTGCATCCACGTCGCGTCGGGATAGCCTTCGATGTTAAATTCCGTGCGGACAATTTGCTTCAAATTATAAACATCTTGAAAGCGAATGTGCCGTTCGTCGGGTCTCGGATGCACCGTAATCCCTTGAGCGCCAAAGGTTTCGCAATCTTTCGCCACTTGGATGAGGTCGGGCAAATTGCCGCCGCGCGAATTCCGTATCACGGCAATTTTGTTGATATTTACGCTAAGTTTTGTCATTATTGTTAGTTTGAAGTTTGAAGTTTGAAGGGTACGACGTCCCGCAAAATTCAAACACATCAGATTATTTAAATTTTATGCCTTTGATTTCAGTGTCTTTTAAATAGCTCGTTAAACCATTCAACATTTTCGATATTTCAACAACTTCTGCAAACATTTCATTAAATTCTTCTTCGTTAATGTGTTTGACATCAAAGGCTCTACATGTTTGTGAACGAACTTCTCCTGCCGAACCTTTTGCATATCCGACAAATTGAATAAATTCTTTTGTACCACCACGCTCAAAACCTTCGGCAATATTGTCCATAATTGATCCCAAAGAAGCACGATATTGGTCTCTAAATCTAAAATCAGTTGAAAAAGGCGTTCGATTTGTTACTTCATAAATTCTTTGACAAAGCTTTCTTACTTTTTGCCAAACCTTTAATTCTTCAAAATTTTTCCAAGTTGCCATAGTTTACCTTTGTTTTTTGTGAAAAAATAGTTTGAGGTTTGAAAATAGGACTCCTCAATATAAAATCATTTTGAACCCAAAATATCAAGATTAAAGCACAAATACCAAGTTCGGCGCAACTTCAAACTTCAAACTTTAAACTTTAAACTTCAAACTTCAAATTTCAAACTTCAAACTTCAAACTTCAAAGTTTAATCTTCTTCAAACTCTCCATTTCTCGCTTATTATCGCGCTCTTTCATCGTCGCCCGTTTGTCGTAAGACTTCTTGCCTTGTGCCAAACATATTTCCAATTTTGCAATACCACGCTCATTGAAATAAATGCGATTTGGCACAATAGTGAAGCCTTTTTCGCTAATTTTACGGAATAAAGTCTTCAATTCACTACCGCGCAGCAAGAGTTTACGCAAACGGCGGGCTTCGTGATTGTTGTAAGTACCGTTGAGATATTCAGCGATAAACATACTTTTTACGTACAATTCATCATCTTTGAAGTAGCAAAACGCATCACTTAAATTCGCCATACCTTCGCGTAAAGCCTTGACTTCCGTGCCGCTTAACATGACGCCCGCTTCGTATTTTTTCAGGAAAAAGTATTCATGTTGCGCCTTGCGGTTGAGGATTTCTGCGCTCTTAAATCGCTTCTTTTTATCGTTTGCCATAACACATTTTTATTTTTTAGACGCCTTTTTGTTTTGAAACACATAGGCATATGGGACACTTAGATTTTCTTTTTTTGCGACTTTTGGGGTGTCATTCACGTGAATTTCGCCGAATTCACGTGAAAAAATGCCTTTATACTGAGGGGTCTTCAGATGTCAAAATTTTGTCTTTCATTTATCCATTCTCGCCATTTGGAACAAAATCGCGCGTTGCCTTTGCCGCACATAATCCGACGGTTTGTCCGCCCGATAGCGCACGGGACTCGGCAAACACGCCGCAATCAAAGCCGCTTCAGGCTCGGTTAGT
>JAYUKJ010000960.1:0-2076 GCA_043764555.1 Saprospiraceae bacterium | reverse complement strand
TTTGGCGCAACCGAAACAGCGACACGATTCCGCAACTCGATGAGTTTGAAATCGCGCCTTTTCGCGACCAAGCGGACTACGTGCGCGTGGCTTTATTCACCAATCAGTTTATCAGAACCAATAATGTGAGTTTTGCGCAAAGCCTGCGTTTTGACCCTAAAACGGCAAATTTTGCGGACGATTCAAGCACCGTTTTTAAGCAATTTATCAATCGTTTTTCCACTAATTCTAATGTACAAATCACGCGGCGGGTTAAAAATGATTTTCAAGAGGACCCCTCAGTAAAAACGCCGATTTCGCAGTGGAATCCGTTTCAACTCGCGATTCCCGACGTCGCCTTAGTGGCTTTAACGCTGAATTTTAGAAATTCCATTTATCTTAATCGAAACCATCCTGTTGCCGATTTTGAGGTCGGACAATTGACAAATCGCAACCGCGTTGTTTTGGTAACGGGTTTTGAAGAGCGCGGCAATACGGCTTATTTTTTCAGAAATAGGTGGAATATTGGGCGCCAATTAACGTTTTTAAATTATGTATCAACGGGTAATCAATCCAACGAATCGGAGGCGTTTAGCAATCGAAGTTACAAAATTTCTCAAATAAAAATTGAACCAGAATTAACGTGGGTTCTGTCCGATAATCTCCGTTTTGGCTTTGCTTACAAACATCGAAATGGGCGTAATATATTGACAAACAGTGGTGAACGCATTGTAAATAATGACTTTTCGTTGGAAACAACGTGGTCTAAAACGACATCGGCGCAACTGCGTGCGCGTTTTGCCTTGATAAAAATTGATTATACGGGCGAACGCAATACGCCCGTCGAATTCGCCCTTTTGGAAGGTTTGCAAGCGGGCAGAAATCTATTGTGGAACCTGAGTTACGACCAGACTTTGTCGCGTTCCATTCTGTTTTCCGTGAGCTACGAAGGGCGACAAACGGGCGGCATTCGCGCCGTTCACGTTGGTCGTGCGCAGGTTAGGGCAACGTTTTAGAAGGCTGTTTTACTTTATATATTTCATTTATTTTAAAATAAAAAATGTTAAAAAAGGTCAAATACTGAAGACTATTTCCAATTTATTGTTTTATGTTTGCAGGAAAAAATCGATTAAAGAACCGAACTAAAACGTACACCACTATGGCAAAATCGTCGTCAAAACCCAAAACAAAACGCACCATAAAAACTGGATTCGATGAAGCATTTATTGCAGAAACGCCTAATGTGCTTGATGAAGATGGCGTTTTAAAGCTGTTTTTTACTCAAAATACCCGCAATATTATAGCGTTCCTCATGCCCGATTTACACGCAGCCACTGATTGGTCAATAAAGCCTGAGTTTTGCGAACAAGAACTTATCAACTTTTTACGCGGCAGGTTGCGTCAAGTAGACAAGCGCAAGGTGGTAGATAAACTGTTGAAATTGAGGCTTTTAACTGGAAAAGACCATTTTGTTTTTTTTCATAACGAGTTCCAAAATGCTTTACCCGATGCGCTTCCTTTTCGTTGGTTTAAGTCACGTATGTTGATTGCGCTGAAGTACAACGTGGAAAACATTACGACACTCATTACCTTTACGGGCGAGGCACCTTTGAAAAAGCACAGCGATTATGATGTTAATTGTTTTGGCACACGCACAACTTTTAAGCCTAATACGTTTGTGGTGATTAAACAAAATGAAAAGCGATTAATAGCGGCAAATAATCCGACAGCACTTGCTTTTCTTGCTGCAAAATACGCGGCACAAAGCAAAGGAGACGACGCAAAAAGGTACAAACTCAAGAAAAAAGTTTTTAGTTTGATGGAAAAACAAGGATTTTTGACGTTTGAATACCAAAATATCATTAACTTTGTTTTTGATTTTATGCTTTTGCCGCAAAAAATGGAAGAGCAACTTGAAGTGGAAATTCCTTATTTTCAGAAAAATAAAAAATATCAAAATATGGGTATTGTATGGACGCGCAACGCATTAATGGTCATGGACGCCATTTGTTTCAACGAAACAGGTATGGGTTTCAAAGACTATGCAATTTCAAAAAATGCAGAAATTGCTGCTGCAAAGATTGACGCCGAAGTTGC